>JALFBO010000182.1 GCA_022772105.1 Erysipelotrichaceae bacterium
GTGAAGAAACTTGAGGTGTATTTTTCTTTAGAAAATATTTTTTTGAACTCTTCTAGATGTTCATTTGGAATATAACATTCAACAGAAAGAACATCACCTTGGAATATTTCTTCTACATCGCCACATACTTTTTTGACAATGTCTGATTCATGTACCACCCAACAAGGTACTTTAGAAAAATCATAAGAATATACGTTTTTAATCGTATTTAACACTAAACCATAAACGAAAGGTTTAATTTCTTTAAGAAAGGATTTCATTAAATCGTGTTCAATAGCAAAGAGAATATAATCTTTGATAGTAGTATAATCATCGCTATAAGTTACAATAGCACTTCCATTTGAGCAAATCATAGGTTCATGTACTCCCATCATCTTTAAAAAGTTAATCGCGGATTGATGAGGACGTCCTGTATTGATTAGAAAATGATTGCCATCATTAATAAATGATTGAATGAAAGAAATAGATTCATCAAGAATTCTTGAGTTGCTATCTAATAGAGTTTCGTCTAAATCAGTAGTAACTAAATATTTATTTTTCATTTTTTTATCACCAATAGTATTTTAACAAAAAAGTAATTGGAAAAAAATATTTTTTAGATTGTAAGGAGCATACTAATTTTGTAATATTTTAATGGTGATGAATTTATGGAAGAAAAGAAATATGAAGAATGGCAAGAATTGCCAATGGATTATGATGAAAAGAATCCTTATACACAACGTTTTACTTACCCTAGTGGTGATATCTTTTACGTCGAACCGGTGTTTCATTTAAAACTACAAGGATTTAAAATGCAACGTCCTGAATCAATAGACACTATTTTATTAGAGATGGAAAGAATAGTTAAACAAAACCATGTTGTCGTATTTGTTGGTGAAGAGGATTATGAGATAACTAAAGATGTAGAAGGTGCTATTTATTTAACCATCCAAGATGTATGTGACCCTTTGTTAATCTTTGTTGAAGATAAATCGCGTGGGTCAGATTACGGTGACTAAAAATTAAAATTGTAAATTCAAACAATATCTAAAAAAATTGGGTATTGTTTGTTTTTTTATTTTTAATTAAAATAAAAAGTGAAGAGAAGGTGAAGAATATGGAAAACTTTGAAATTATAGATCGTTATGGAACGAAAGTATATGGAAATAAATGGGAGATAAAGAAAGCTAATGCCAATGTGGTTATTGTTCATGGTATGGCGGAACACTCTGCTAGATATGATGATTTTGCTTCGCATTTAAATAACAATGGCTTTAATGTTTATGCATTAGATCATAAAGGACATAAACTTAATACCAAAGAGGAACTTGGTGAAGATGAACTTGGTGTCTGGGATAAAAAATCATTTGGAGTATGTGTGGATAGAGTGAAAGATGAGATTGATATTGTTAATAACAATGGATTACCAACCTATGTATTCTCTCATTCTATGGGTTCATTTATGGGACAAATGTTAATTGAAAAATATCCAGGAATTGTCGATAAAATTGTCTTATGTGGGTCATCTGGAAAGCAAGGATTATATAAACTTGGAAAAATTCTTTCCCATATCCATTGTTTTGGTAAAAAGTTATCTAAAAAAAGCTTTTTCCTTAATAAAGTAGCTTTCGCATCTTACAATAATAAAATAAAAAAACCTAATACCAAATTTGATTGGTTAAGTGCTAATGAAGAAAATGTTAATGTATATATGCAAGATCCATATTGTGGATTTGTACCAAGCCGAGGTTTCTTTTTATCCTTTATGGATGGACTTGTAAATATATCTAAAAAGAAAAATTTGAAAAAGATTGATACTAACACAAAGATATTGTTAATCGCTGGTGAAGAAGATCCAGTTGGTGGCTATGGAAAGTATGTAAGAGTGTTACAACGTCAATACATTGCAAGAAAGATTTCATCTAGTATGATATTATATAAATCATTGCGTCATGAAATCTTAAATGAAAAAGAAAACGCGAAGATTTACGCGGATATCTTATCTTTTTTAAAAGGGTAAAGGACGCGATGTAAGCGGTTCCCATTTGCCAAAGTTTTAAAAATATGTGATAATAGTGTTGCACGTCAAAATAAAGCATTTGCTTAATAGTAAATTATAAGAAGGAGTGAAGATTTTTATATGAAAATTACAATTGTTGGAGGAATGGACTTTATCGGTTTAGTCAATGCAGTCGGTTTTGCGGAAAAGGGTCATGAAGTTTTTGCACTAGACTCATCAGACAAGAAAAAGATTGCGGCTTTAAGAAAACATGAACTTCCTCGCAATGAACCAAAGCTTGAAGAAATTTTAACTCGAGTAGAGAAGAACATTAGATTTACTGCAGAAACAAGAGATGCTATATATGGTGCTTCAGTCTTAATGATTTGTGAAGAACCAAAAGCAAAAGATAATGGTGAAATAGATACTATTTCTTTCTATCAAACTCTTAAAGAGATTTGTAAATATATTGTTAACGATGTAATTGTAATTTTAAGAACCACAGTACCTGTTGGAACAAATAGAGAAGTACAAACTTTCATGAGTCAAATGATTGGAAGAAAGTATAAGATTGATGTTGTTTCTAACCCAGAATTCTTAAGCCAAGGTACAGCAATGAAGGATATGTTAAATCCTACAAGAATTGTTGTCGGTGTTTCTACAAAAGAAGCTCAAATGACAATGAAAGAATTGTATCGTGGTTTTGAAGCTCCTCTTTTATTTGTATCACCTGAATCCGCTGAATTGATTAAATATGCATCAAACTGCTATTTAGCGGTCAAATTATCATACATTAATGAAATTTCTGATTTATGTGATGCGGTTAATGCTGATATTCAAGAAGTTAGCTTCGGTATTGGACTTGATCCACGTATCGGCAATAAATATTTGTCTTCTGGCGTAGGATTTGGAGGACCAGCTCTACCTCAAGATACTAGAGCAATGGATTTATTAGCTACAAAAAATAACGTTAATTTAACAATTTTAAAAGCAGCGATGGAAGTTAATAATAATCGTTCAACCGCTTTAATTAGAAAAATTAAAAATGTTCTTGGCAATATTGAAGGAAGACGTTTTGCGGTTCTTGGTTTATCTTATAAAGGAAATACTAACGATATATCTCGTTCCCCTGCATTTAGAGTTATTGAGGATTTATTAAAAGAAGGTTGCAAAGTTCTTGCATACGATTCAGTTTCTACAACTGCTTTTAGAAAGAAAATGAAATCAGATCAACATCTTAATTATGCAAATACTTTAGAAGAAGCATTAAGAACTTGTGATTTTGCAATATTCTTAAACGAATCAGAAGAATTTAAAAAACTTACAAATGAACAAATTGTTGAATATATGAAGCGACCAATTATTTTTGATGGTAAGGCAGTATTAAATCCTTATCAATTACCAGGTGTTCAATATTATGCAATAGGTAAAAAAAGATAGGCAGTGCCTATCTTTTTATATTGGTTATTCTTTATTAGTTTGGTCGATTAAGTTTTCAAAATTTGGTAAGGAAACGCAAGTATTATTTACATTAAATACTTCTAATTTTAAGTTTTGTCCAAGAATTGATAAAGATGAATCTTTCTCTATTTTTGCACTTACTTTTTTATTTTCATAAGTGCCAAAGAAAGTATCAGTCTCTTCGTTATAATCTTCCCATTTTGCTTTTGATATCTTCTCTTTAACGATGGAAGTATAGTCAAGAAGAAGGATATCACTCTTATACCAATTGTTATCTTCTTTATAGACATATAGGTATGCAGTTTCATTTGTTAATTCAATGTATGAACCTTTTTCATCTTCTAAAGAAGAGAAAAAATGAATGATGTTTTGTTGAATATAAAATCTAAAATTAGATGAAGCATCTTCAAATTCGAAGGAAAAATTACTCTTCATGTTTTCAATAACTGCATTGATTTTTTCTTTTGGAATGAAAGAAGATGAAGTGCTATTAAATTTTTCTGAAGAAAAGGAAGATGATGAACTGTTAGAACTTGTTACTATCTTATTTTGAGAACAAGAAACAAAACCGCTAGTAAGTAGAAATAAAAGAGAAATAAATAGTTTTGTACGTTTCATAAACCTTTCTCCTTTCGTTACATATATTTATAACATATATTTTGGCTATTACTAATATTATTATTCAATTTTTAAAAAAGAATTATTTTTGAGTAATTTTTTTGTTTCATTCAATGATATTTCTAATATATAAAAAAGATAGTTTTACATCTTTGTTTCATGTATAAACTATCTTTTAATTTGTAAAAAGTTAATATTTATTTTCTTTCATCAGCAGGAGTAGATGCTTTCATTCCTAAGAATGTAGATCTAATACCTAAGAATAAGACAAGTCCTATCGTTGATATCATTGGGATGAATGAACCAAGGATTAATGTTAATAATGCAGGAGATAAAGAAGCATAGAATGTTACTTTTAATGCCTCTACAAATGTGAATTTTTCTCCTAAATTTGATTTTAATTTAGATAATAAGAATAACATTAAGGTTACGATTACCATAACACCAGCATTTAAAGCAGTCATAATTCCGCTTTGTAATAACAAGTAATTAGTTCTAACTGGCTTGTACATTTTATTAAGAGCGGTTTTCCACTTATCCATACAATTATCTTTAGCTTCAACACCATCTGCTTCATTATAGAAAGAAGCAAAATCCATACCATCGATTTGATTAATCTTTCCAGAATAGGTGCTAGTTGATGAAGCATAACTCTTCAATGTTCCATCTTTGTTATAATTGTTTTGAAGACCACTTTTGTATGTTACTACATTAAAATCAGTATCTGTAATAATGATATAAGAAATAGGTCCAGTAGTTACAACACCTTCATCAGAAGTGAATGAAAAATGCTTTTGGAATTTTTCTTGTGCTTCTTTAAATTCAGCATCATTTGTAACATATTTAACAGCAAGTAAATCTTTATCTTGTGCTTTAATGACAGTTTCAGTAAATGTTGTTACTAATTCTTTATCTTGAACTCGTAGTACGATACTTTCATCTTTTAGATATTTAGAAAAAAGAGGTAAGGAAATATCGAGTGAAGAATTTGTGCTTGAAGTAACCAAAGATTCACCTTTAGAAGAAGCTACTGATATCACAGTTGGAAGAGCAGCACAAATTAATGAAATAAATGCGACAATAAATGCAGCCCATAAAGGTTGTTTTTTGCCTTTAATTGCTTCTTTATTGGAAAATAAACTTTTTAAAATAAAAACGAAAAACTTTTTCATATTTGAATTCCTTTCTTAATAAGAATATATGAAATATATTAAGTTTGCAACAAATAGAATAAAAACAAGATTTATTTTTTGCCAAATAAACAAGACAAATCTATTTTTTATATTTTACTTTTATTGAATTCATATAAAGCGATAGCTAAAGATGATGGAAGATTTAATGAATCTATTTCATCGCTATGTTTGATGATAATACTATTATCATCAAGTAAAGATAAAGGAAGACCGGAAGATTCATTACCAAATACTAAGGATGTTAATTCATCCTTAGAGAAAATTGTTTCTTGAAGAGTATTTTTAGCTTGTAACATAAAGGTGCGGATTTTATGGTTAGGGAAAGCATTTTTATAATCTTCAAAAGAATTGAAATAGCTTATATTTAAGGAAAAAATACTTCCCATTGAGGCTCTTACAACTTTAGGATCAAATATATCTACTCCTGGTTTGATAATGGCAATATCTTTCATACCAAAACCAAGACAGGAACGGAGTATGGTTCCTAAGTTACCCATGTCAGAGGGGTTTACCAAGACAACATGGTCTTTATTAGCGTCTAAATATGAAGAATATTTCTTGAATACTCCAACTACAAAGGTATTACCTTTTGTCGATAATTTATTAATTATTTTATCGTTTAGACAAACTTCTGCGTTCCCTTTATTTTGATATATTAAAGATATAACTTCTTGATTATCAAAAGAAGAATGAATGAATATTTTTAATGCGTCTTCTTTATGCTTTTTTAAAAGTTCAATTGTTGGGAATGCTCCTAGAGTATACGAATAAAAAGAATCTTTTTTATATGTTTTTATTTCCATTTCTATCACCGCTTTTATTATATATAAATTGATAATGAAAGAAAATAAATTATTAGAATTGTTCTTTTTCTTTAATTTTTAGAAGCATTCCTAAAGGAATTACTTTTCTACCAACTTTTATTATTCGTTCGTTCACATCAATTTTTGATATATATCCTTCGATAGTAACAATTCTTTTGTTTTCATAGAAAGAGACAATGCTAAGTTGGCCTCGATAAGAGCAAAGATAACTATTAATTTCTTCTTGTTCATCTTCTAATAATAGGGGCATTTGTATTTCTTTTTCTTTATTAAAAGCGTCACGAATATAATTTTCTTGTTCTTCAAGTGATTTGAATGGAGCCCATTTTACCATTCCTCTTTGTGTATTCTTTTCCATATTATTTTGCATGTCCTCCTATTTTACTATGTTTTTCTTTAATTAATGAGTAAGGTAAACATGAAGAAGCACGTAAAATAGCGTTTTCTCCATATTTTCTTTTGATTTTATCAATGGTGCGATACAGATTCCTTCTTCTATCTTGCTCACTTATTGATTCAAGTAGAGTTGGTTGGAAATAATGTAGTTTTTTTAATGATGTCGCAGATAACATAATCCTTCTTACAGGGTAATCCTCACTATATGTATCAAAAAGTGATAAAAAAGCTTCTTCAATCATCTTTGCATCATCAGTATAACTATCAAATGAATATTGATGAAAGAATCCTCCTTGGATTTCTTTAGAATAATATATGCCTAAAGATATAGTTTTGCATTGATAGTGCTCGCTTCTTAATCTTACGAGTAAATCGTCATTCATTTCTTTGATTATTAGTCTAGCTTCTTGAAGCGAATAGTCTTTTAAAAGAACTTGTCCAACACAAAGCGCGTGACTTTTAGGAGTATAGGTCTCATTGATTATTGAAGTGTCAATCCCATTAGCGTGATCGATGAGTTCTCCACCTATCACCCCTAAATACTTCATCATTAATGACTTAGGGAAAGAGGCTAAATCTCCTATTGAATAAATACCTAAACGATTGAGTCTTTTTTCAAGACGCCCTCCAATCCCCCACATCTTAGAAAGAGGTGTAATCTTCCACATTTTGTCCCTTACGTCATCGTAAGTCCAATGTGCGATTTGTTCTTTAGTATGTTTTGATTCTATATCCATACTGACTTTGGCAAGGAGAAGATTAGGCCCAATCCCAATCGTGACAGTTAGACCAAGTTCATCATAGATGCGTTTTTTTATCTTTAAGGCAATTCCATAAGCGTCAGCTTTATGATATTTTAGATATCTTGTCACATCTAAAAAACATTCATCAACAGAATAAATATGAAGGTCATCCGCGCCTACAAAAGATAGGAAAATACTGATTGCTTTTGATTGTATTTCTAAGTAACGGGACATTCTTGGCTTGGCAAATATGAGATTTTCTATTGGAGGAAGATCAAATACTCTAAGGCGAGAAGGAATACCAAGTTCTTTTAAATAAGGAGATACAGCAAGGACTATCGTCCCTTGACCTCTTTCTCTATCGGCGACAACTAAAGGAGTAACAAAAGGATCCATAGAACGATCGACACATTCAACAGATGCATAAAATGATTTGAAATCAACACATAATATAGATCGATCCATAATAATCCTTCATCTCCTTTCACGCTTCATTTTTGAAGTGACACAATTATAGGAAAAGAATTTGATGTAAGCAACATGATAGCAAGGTGAAAATAAAGAAATATTTTCGCGTTTCTTTCTCGTGCAATCATTTGTTTAATCAAAAAAGTAAGTATGAAAATTCTCATGTGTTTCATTTCAAACTATTTCTATTCCATTTTATTGATAAAAAAATTAATTATTTATATAATTATCAAAGAAAATAGTGAGGAAAGAATATGAAAAAAGAAGTAATAAAGCGCATGAAAGAATTGCTAGGAAAATTTAAATTAAGATTTTCATATTTTCTTTTCATTGGTATCATCGGCTTTATCCTTCAATTCATTAGTTATTTTTTAGTATCAAGTCCAGTTTCTTTTGCTACTTTATATGCTCAAAAGATGTCTGCTACTTTTAAAAGTTATGTAGCTCCTTCTTACCTCAATTTATTTGCTTCTTTACTAATAGGAGGGTGCGCTATAGGATTCATTAAGGCATCTAAAAAAGAACAAACGTATGTGAAGATAAGTTCCTTCGCTCTATTAGGAAGTGAAATATTATTTAGCATCATATCACTAGTTTCCATAATTTGCTTATATGCACTTAGAGTGAAATTAAAAACTCCTTCCGTTAATAATTTGGTATATGTTTTATCTTCTTGCAAATTGATTTCATATTTGATTTCTTCATTATCTTTTATGGGCTTAGGATATGGAATGATGAAAGTGGAAAAACAAGATGCTCTTGGAAAAAGTGGAATCTGGTTTACTTTAATTTTTAATGGACTATTTGTAGCATTCACTGTTGTTCTTGTTTTTTCTTCATTATTTAATGATGCGTTGGACACTTATTTTTCGTATTATGTCAATATGAACGTGGATATTTCATATAAGACGATTAATGGTTTCATTTTTGGACAATTAAATGGAATGAAGGAAACGATTGATGTTGCAAAATCATATGAAAATAATTCATTGGTGGTAACATGTGTATTTGGTGTCATTTATCAAATCATATATTTATTAATGGTGTGAGGAAGTCTAGTATTTCTTTTTACTGCATTTATTAAATCATATGATGTTGATAAAGATGAGAATCGTATGTCTTTATAAAGGGAGGAATTTATGGATAAAAGTATTATTAAATTATATTTAGGAAAATGTTTAAAAGAATTTATTAATGCCATTCTAGCGGGATTAATGATTTCTTTTGGAGCTATGGTCTTTCTTTTTTGTAGCGCGATGGGATTAAAGATTTTAGGTTGCTTTATGTTCGCTACAGGACTATTACTTATTTTGCTTTACGGATATTCGTTAGTTACTGGTAAAATGGGTTATATTCTTGAAAATAAACCTGCTTATTTAATCGATTGTCTAATCTCTTATGTTGGTAATTTTGTCGGTACCTTTTTAGCGGCTTCTTTAGCTACTTTAACTAAATTCTTTGATAAAGATAATGGGGCCTATACAAATGATGTAATGCTTACTTTGGAACGTGTTGTTGAGGGAAAATTGAACGATGGAGTACTATCGCTTATCATTTTAGGTATATTCTGTGGTGTTATGGTTTTCTTTGCAGTAAACACATATAAAAAAGCAGATATGCAGCTAGCTCGTATCGTCACAGTTTTTGTGACAATTGGTTTATTCTGTATATGTGGATTTGAACACTGTGTCGCTGATATGTTTTATTTTTCTTTATATAGTTTCACACATGGATTTGATAAATTCGGTGTTTTGATTGGCAAATTGATGTATGTCACATTAGGAAATATCATCGGTTGTATGCTTATTCCATCAATTAGAATTTTAAGAAGTAAAATAAGGAGTTTATAGAAATGTTTAGTTATGAATATGATCTAAAAATTAGGACAAATGATTTGGACAAAAACGATCATATGACACCTAAAGCACTGCTATCAATATTTCAAGATGCAGCAGGTGAGCACGCACTAAAAGGTGGCTTTGGATATGAAGATTCTTTAAAGCAAAACGTATTTTGGATGGTGGTTAGAAATAAGATTGAATTATTTAGACAACCGGAAGCTTTTGAAATTCTTCATAT
>JALFBO010000023.1 GCA_022772105.1 Erysipelotrichaceae bacterium
GCACACATATCTAGAATATGCGATGATGCATCAACATCTAAACATAAAGGTGGAATCATTGATGACAAACTTTGTAGATATATTTCTCCATTTTCAAATAAAGAAAGCTTTGATAAATCGTATTCGTTTTTATTTTCACATATTAACGCGTCTTGAAAGAAATCAACATTTGAATAAGTAATTCCTTCTTGATCAAATATTTTTAAAACATCTTGGAAAGTAGATTTTAAGGTATTTACACGCAATGTTGTTTTTCTTTTCACCTTATAGCCTTCAACTATTTTATTAGCTAATTCTTCTCCATATTGATTAACTAATCTTGTTTCTAAGAATTCTAAGATTTGATTCATAATATCACCTTACCTCTAAGAATTAATATTATCATAAATACTATTTATAAAACATAAAAACTCTTAACAAGTTTCGTTGCTAAGAGTTATTTAAATTAATTTTCAGTAAAAGTAATTCCTTCTTGATAAGAAGAAACAAAATCATCAAATTCACCAAATGGAACATCAACGCTTAAATCTTGTAATATCACATCGATAGATACTGTGATAATTGAAGCAATTTTAGTAGAAGCACTTAACTTAGTAAGTTGATTTCCATCATCTTGTAAAGTAATATTTAGCGTTGAGAAAGAAGCATTTTGAAGTAAAGCAGTTAAATTAGTATCAATACTATAAATGCCTCCTTGTTCACATTCTTGGAAAGAATAAGCGGTGATTATTTGTGAATAATCAACATTTTCTTCACTTGGAGTAGCTTTCTTTATTTGATCATCAATAATACCTTGTGCCGTATCAGTAACACCTAAAGCGAAGTAAATGATTTCCATATATTTAGTTTCAAAATCACTAAATGTGTACTTTCTTATTGCTACATTAGTACCACGTTTAGATGAAGTGAATATATTCTTTCTATATTCGACATTATCAACACGTCTTATTATTACAGAGTCTTCATAAATATAAAGAGTAGTCACTCTCTTTTTAATTGATGATACGCTATATCCACTTGGAGGATTATAAGGGGCAGAAGAAGAACTCTTATCATCAGTTAGTAGCGCTTTTATACCAACATCAAGTTCGACCTTTCCATCTGCTTTACCAAATTTTTCTCCTATTCTAATATCAGCTTTTAAGCCAATATTTAAATCACCAAGGATTGGAATAGATAATTTTAAATTTCCACTTAAGGCATATTTGCCATAATCAAATACTGCTTCTTTTATAAGAGGAATAAGACGGGTAAGTGAAGAGAAATCTGTATAAGAAGATAAATCAACATCGCTAAATTCTTTTAGTCCCACTAAAGAAGCAAGAATTGTTAACGTTTCTTCATTATCACAAATAACAAAGTTTAGATAATCAATTCCGCTAAAATCAGGTTTAATAACTAGTTCAACATTTCCTTCAATACCAAATGGCTTTAAATCAAGTTTAACAAATACGTTTTCTTTATCTATATTAAATGAAATAGTATTTTCTGGAATAAGTGTATCTAGATTACCTTCTTTAATAGCCCCAATGAAATCCATTGAAGATGCATCGATAGTAATTAATGAACCTATTTTATTAATAAATTCTTCATCATCAAGTAAAGAAATAACAAAATCAAATGTAGTTTGTAATGATTGTTTACTTAATTTGCCTTTAAGTTTATCTTGGTAAGAAAGATAAGCATATTCATCTTGGTATCCAACATTGATTAGATGAGAGCCATTTACATCGACAAAATCAAAATCAGCTTGGACAATATTTTGTTCTAAATCAAATTGGCCATTACATTCAAAGGTATATGATTCTTCTCCTAATGAATTTACTTTAGAAGCAACCACATTTAATGCAAATCTTTTTTCAGAGATAAAGCCTTGAATAAAATCAAGGAAATTTAAAGTGGTATTTAAATCTAACGTCTTTTCTTCATCAATATTTCTATCCACTATTGGAGAAGCATCCAATGAGAGAACATCACAATCTAAAGAAAGGTGATAAGAAGATATAGTTACATCAGGAAGGATAATCTTAGATATAGCAAATGTATCTTGTGCTCCATAAATCTCTATATTACTACCTAACGCTTGAAGCGTCCATTTGAATTCACCATCACTAGTAATATCTTCACTAACTGAATTATTTAATGAAGCAAGAAGTTCATCTAGATTTATTTCTGGCATCTCAAAACTAATTTTTTCATCTAAGAATTGATTGATAAATCCTAAAATTCGATCAGTTGCTTCTTGTAATGAGGCAATATCAAATTTAATATTTACTCTTGAAGAATAAATATATAAAACATTTTCTCCTAAATCTAGATGGAAAGAAGCATTAAAATAATAACCATGTGTAGATGAAGAAATATTACCTTGTACTTGAACTTTTTCTAAATCATTTAAATCAAGGAAAAGAGTAATGTTTAATTTAGCTATTTCCTTTAATGAAGGATTCTTAATTTGTAAAGTAGCATTAAAGGAAGAATAAGGTTCACTTGTAAATCCTAGAATTATTTTTTCTAATGGAGTGTATTCTTTTTCGCTTACTATAGGAGAAGAAGGAATTGAAGTTGTAGAATCAATTTTGCTAGTTCCTGTATATTTTGAATCTTCATTCAAAGAAGGAATAGCAACATCCCCATAGTAATAAGTAGAAGTGATAGATCCAACACAATCTGCTGAGAATCCACCAAATTTAGTCTTATAAATTTCATATGTAGTCGATGAAAGAATATAACCATCAGCATTAACTATGAATCTAAATTCAACTTGGGAAAAATTTGGTTTTTCAGGTAAAGAAGAAATTGTTTTCATTTGTCTTCTATAACCATCCACAGCTTTTTCAGTATCTAAACGTAATAAATATTCAAATACACCATTTGTTGCAGAAATTAATTCTTGACTTAATACAGTTTCTTCAGAAACTACGTAATTGAATTGGGAAGTAATTGGTCTTCCCCAATCTTCCTCATATTGCTCAGATGAATAATCTTTATAATCTTTTTCATTCCATGATGCAGTAGAACCATCTTTAGAAACATTAGATCCGTGATAAACTCTAACTCCCTCATCTAAAGAATATGCCCTAGTAGCGCACTTAACTAAACCAGAATAGGAATTTGATTCAATTAAATAAGAATCTCCTTTTCGAGCAGTCACAGCATAAATCGTTTGTGTGGTTAAGTTCATTCCTGCTTTTTTTGCATCTACTGAGCCAACACCTTTAATAAAATACTCTTCTTCACTATCGAGCAATTGTTTTGCTTTATGAAAAGCACCTATAGCTTCTGTTGTTGCTTCTCCCGATATTGAAGAAATGGAAACTTTACCTCCTTTAAACAAACCGCCAAAAGAAGATAAAAGACTAGCACTAACGCCTACAACTGCAGTTATAGAAACACCAATCATAAATTTTCTCATAATAGTGCCTCCCTTTCTTTAATTCGACAATAATATACTATAAATAGTAATTTTTTTATAAAGAAAGAAAGGAGAAGGTATCGAATAATTGTAGAAGATCAATTCTCTTTTTTATGGAATTAAGTTTTTAAGCTAAAAATCATATATTTTTATAATTATAAATAAATACATAGAATAAATAAAATAGGCTTTAATTATACTCATAATCTTAATCTATCATATACTATGAAGGGTGAAGATAATGAAAAGGATTACTACTAAAAATGATTTTATTAAGAATCAAAGAAAACAGAAAATCACTATATTATTATCTCAACTAATAATTGTTATTTTATTTTTTTCTCTTTGGGAACTATTTTCAAACATAGGTATCATCAATGTATTCTTATATTCTAAGCCAAGTCGCTTCATTAACACATTTATTATGTATGCTAAAGAAGGATTATTTCATCATGTTTATATCTCATCAATAGAAACAATATTAGGGCTTATTATTGGAACTAGTCTTGGTATTTTATGTGCGACAATTCTTTACTTTTTTTCTCTTATTCAAAAGATTATCGATCCGTTTTTAACTACACTTAACGCTCTTCCAAAAACCGCGCTTGGTCCTTTAATTATTATAATTCTTGGAACATCGTATAAAGGAATAATTGGAGTTTGTATCTCATTAAATTTAATCATTACCATCATATCTTCCTTAAATTATTTTTGTAGCGTTGATCCTTCTTTAATTAAGATGATGAAAGTGATGGGAGCTTCTAGAATTCAAATATTATTCAATGTTATTTATCCTTCTTCCATCAATAGCCTTTTCTCTTTACTAAAAGTGAATATCGGTCTTTCTTGGATTGGTACAATTGTTGGTGAATTTTTAGTTTCTAAAGAAGGTATTGGTTACATTGTTGTATATGGAAGTCAAGTGTTTAAAATGGATTTAGTAATGATGGGTGTTATTATTTTATGCTTTGTAGCTCTTATCATGTATGGTTTTATTTGTATATGTGAAAAGGTATATATTTTTAGCAAAGACAAAAAACGTTTAAATTAAAAGCACTCTTTTGAGTGCTTAATCTTCACTATGTAACATATACATATATCTATTTGCTTTTTTAATATTCTTATTCACTAGTGAATCACCATGAAGGTAAGACGTATATAGATGAGAAATGGCAAGAGCATCTCCTTGTCTTGCTCCTTTTTCATACCAAGATAAACTTAGTTGTTTACTTTCTTTAGTATTATCTTTTTCTTCATAGATTTGACCAATATAGTAACTAGCCTTTAAATTCCCTAATTCATCTGCTTTAAGCAAGAAAGATAATGCTGTATCTATATCTTTTTTTATCGGATAACCATTCATCAAAGCTACCGCGATCTTTATCATCGCATCATCGTCGCCTCTTTTAGCGCATTCTAAATAGGTTTCATATTGTTTGATATGCTCTTGTAGTACCTTGTCATTAATAAAACTACTTGCTTGATAAAAAGGAATAGAAGCAATAAACAATGAATTTTCTCCAATCCACTTTAACGCTTCAATTGAACCTTGCGAAGAAGCAATTTCGTAATAATCTCTAGCTGCTTCTTTAGAATAAAGTTCTTCACATGTTTTGGCCAAATATAGCGATGCTTCAACATTTCCTTTATCGCTTGCTTCAATAATTAAAGAAGTGCCTTCTTCATTATCTAAGTCAAGTAGTTCTTTACCAAGTAACCATAATGCAGTAGCGTCTCCTTTATCAATCATCTTCTTAAGAGCTTCTTCTTTAGATTCATCAAGGAAACCTTGATTAACTCTTTCTACAAAGAAAGGATCTTTACTTCTTGATGCATCGCGACAAATTGTTTCTACTTCATCTTCATCGATAAGTCCTTTGATAATTCCTTCATCGAATAATTTAATCAATGCTTTTTTAGCCTCGTACGAAGAAGTAAGTGCTTGACTATAGATATACTCAAATCCTTTTTTTATATTCTTTGCTACACCTAAACCTTTTATTAAAAGAATTCCAAGTATTTCCTTAGCTTCATCACATTCTTGATTCACTAATTTATTTGATAAGGTGTAAGCTTCTTCGTATTTCTTTTCTTCAATCAATCTTCTAACTTCTACAAGTGCTTCATTATGCTCATTTTGCATTTTTTTCTTACAAGACTCATATCTAAGTTTAATGCAATTTTCTGGTATATTTTCATAACATTTATATGCGTTATAGAAATCTTTTTTTATCTCGTAAAGAAGTCCCTTTCTAATTTGTGGACGATAATTAAAATCTTCTTTTCTACCGCAAGCAATTAGTTCTAATTCTCCAAGTTGAATTAAAGCAATCTCTCTTAAAGAAAACACTTTATATGCTAGTTCCATGTCTTCATCATTAAAAAATGGATAATCTCCATTAAAAGAATTATTCTCTTCTTTTTCTAAATAAGACAAAGCTGTATATTCTTTGCAATCTTCTTCATCTACGTATGCTTCTTTATTTCTATCTCTTCTTGAACATATAGTATAGGCTCTTCCTAAACGATTTGTTAAATAATTAAATTTATCTTGATCTATTTCAAAGGTATTGTTGATGTCACTAAAAATACGAACCCATGTTTCGTATAGTTCGCCATCAGCTTTATCTTTACAAGAAGATATTACTAAATATGGATTCATCATCAATCACCCTTTCTTATCCTTTTTCTTATTAATTTTATTATATATAAAAAAGCAATTTATATCTATATAGTATTTATAGAAAATTATTAATTTTGTATTTTTTGAAGCCAATTTTTAATGTTTTTAAATTTTAATATTTTTTGGGTAAATCTTATTTTCACGATAATTAATTTACACAGTAAATATTTATTTAATATATATTTCTTGCTATAATTAATTCGAAAATTTTGTAGGAAGGTTTTTTATGAAAAGAATAGTAAGTAAAAATTTAACAGGAGAAAGAGCGTTATTCAAATGTCGCGATACTCATATCAGCGATTCTTCTTTTTTTGACGGAGAATCACCTTTAAAAGAAAGTAAAAATATTCTTGTTGAAAGATGCACATTTTCTTGGAAATATCCGCTATGGTATTCTTCTTCCATCAATGTAATTAATTCCCGTTTTACTGCTGAAGCACGAGCTGGGATTTGGTATACATCCTCTATCGTAGTAAAAGATGTTATTTACGAAGCCGTAAAAGGTTTTAGAAAATGTAATAATCTTATTCTAGAAAACGTTACCTTCAATGATAAAGATGTCACGGAAACATTATGGAATTGTCACAATGTTACTATTAAAAATGTGAAGATAGGTGGTCCATATTTTGGAATGGGTTGTTCTTCAGTAAAAATAGATAGTTTATATATTGATGGAGATTATGCTTTTGATGGAGCAAAAGATGTAGAGATTCATAATTCTAAATTCATTACTAAAGATGCTTTTTGGAATTGTGAAAATATCACCATTTACGATTCATATATTGAAGGAGAATATTTTGGATGGAATTCTAAAAATGTCAAATTAGTTAGATGCACCGTCTCTTCTTTACAAGGATTTTGTTATATGGAAAATTTAATAATGGAAGATTGCAAAATTTACGATACTACTCTTGCTTTTGAATATTCTTCTGTCAACGCAAAAATACTAACAAGTGTAGATTCTATTAAAAATCCATTAAGCGGAAAAATAATATGTAAAGGTGTGGACGAAATTATTTTAGACGATGATGATATCGATCACACTCAATGTCAAATAATAGTCGAGGATTAAGAATGAAATACAATTTTGATGAAATAATTAATAGAAAAGATACGAATTCTGTTAAATATGATGTTGGCGATGATATTTTACCAATGTGGATTGCTGACATGGATTTTAAAGTTTGTCCTAAAGTTTTACAAGCTATACAAAAACGTTTAGATAATGGGATTTTAGGTTATTCAACCATACCTCCTTCTTTTTATCAATCTATCTCTTCTTTTTATAAAAGAAGACATAATGTTGAAATTCCTTGTGAGGATATTATTTTTGTCACTGGCGTAGTTCCTTCCATCTCATCGATGGTACGAAGATTAACTCATCCTAACGAATATGTTATTCTTTTAACTCCAACATATAATATCTTTTTTAATTCGATCATCAATAATGGAGCGCGACCTCTAGAATCTGCTTTAGTTTTTAATGAAGACCATTATGAAATTGATTTTGATGACCTAGAAGAAAAAATGAAAAATACACAATCTACTTTAATGATTTTATGTAATCCCGCTAATCCAACTGGAACTATATATACTAAAGAAGACTTATCACGTATTGCAATGCTTGCATATAAATATAATGTCAAAGTAATTTCCGATGAAATCCATTGTGAACTAGTAGATCCATCCTATCAATACGTTCCTTTTTATTCTGTTTCTGAGATTGCAAAAGACATATC
>JALFBO010000042.1 GCA_022772105.1 Erysipelotrichaceae bacterium
TGTTGGACCAAAATGGTGTGGTAAAACTACAACCGCCAATCAAAAAGCACAGAGCAGTTTGAAATTGCAAAATGTACCAAATAAAGCAGCAATTATTAAAACAGCGGAAATTACACCATCTGTATTATTAGAAGGTGAAAAACCTAGATTAATTGATGAATGGCAAGATGCTCCTGAAATTTGGGATGCTGTTCGATCTTATTGTGATGAGCATAGTCAAAAAGGCAATTTTATTCTTACAGGTTCCACATCTAAAAAAGTTAATACCTCACATACAGGCACTGGACGTATTTCTAGATTAAAAATGTATCCTATGAGTCTTTTTGAATCAAAAGAATCAAATGGTACAGTTTCTTTAATAAAATTATTTAATGGTGAAGAACAGCTTATAAATGGATGCATTTCTAATTTGTCATATGATGATCTTATTTTTGCTGCATGTAGAGGTGGTTGGCCTGAGAGCGTATTGTTAAAAGATAAGAAATCAAAGTTATATATTAGTAAAGACTATTTTAATCAGGTGTGTGAAATAGATTTAAATAGTGTAGATAACGTAAAAAGAAATCCAGTAACTATGAAAGCAATAATGCGTTCCTATGCAAGAAACATTTCTACTTTGGCAAAAAAGAAAAGTATATTAGAAGATATACAAAGTACCAACAAAATTACAGAACCTACATTAGATGATTATATAGCTGTACTTGAAAAATTATTTATTGTTGAAGATGTATATGGATGGTGTCCTGCAATCAGATCGTCAAGTGCAATTAGAAGCGGTAGAAAAAGGGAATTCATTGATCCGTCTATAGCTGTTGCAGCATTGGGTACAAATCCTGAAAGTCTTAGACTTGATTTACATACATTTGGATTTATTTTTGAGACTTTATGTATTCGAGATTTAAAAATATATTCTTCTTTATATAATGGAGAAATATCTTATTATCATGATAAATATGACTTGGAAGCTGATTGTGTATTACATTTAGATGATGGAAGATATGCACTAATAGAGTTCAAATTAGGAGAAAAAAATATTGAAGATGGTGCAAAACATCTACTTGAAATTGAAAGATTAATCAAAGTTCATAACGAAAAAGAAAAAGAATATCCTTTAAGATTACCAGACCTTAAAATTGTTATTACAGGTTCTCAATATGGTTATAAGAGGAATGATGGAGTATTCGTTATTCCTATTGGATGTTTAAAAGAATAAAATGTTCTTGAGTGGATATTTTGTCCACTCCTTTTTCAATATTTAAACCATTTTTGATGAGTTTTTTCTACTAAAGCTCGAATTCGTTGAGACGGAAACCACCCATTTCATTTTTGGATATTTAGCAAATTTAAAATGATTTAATTTTTTTTAGTAATATATTTTTCTCTAATAGATTCCAAAACATAGTATGAGAAGAGTGATTTATTATGAAATCAAAGATTAAGCCCCCGGAGAAAAAGCATTTATATTTGAACACAAGCACTTGATGACTAAGCTAAAATATATAAATCTGGCTCATTTCTACCATCTATTTATTTTATAATTACACTTGATATTTTTAGAATATATTGTCATTTTTTCAAACAATCTTCAATTATGAGTTAATAAACCTAATATTTGACTATTACAGTCAGGGGACTTCTTAGAAAGTAATGTTAAACAATATATACTTATGTCTATACTTATTTATTTTCTATGTTCTTCAATAAATTTTTCAATATCATCTACTTCTTTTAAGATTTCTTGAGACAAACATATTGCTCCATTTTCAGTGATTAAAATATCATCTTCGATTCTAATACCAATGCCTTCTTCTTTAATGTATAAGCCTGGTTCATTAGAAATGATTTCTCCTGCTTTTAATGGTTCGATTACACTTAAATCATGTACCTCTAATCCAATATGATGTGATACGCCATGATAATAATATTTACTCACTTCAGAAGCGTCTTTGATTAATCCAATCTTCTTTAATTCTTCTGCGTAATATTCAATAACAACATTATTTAAGTCTCTTGTTGTTAAGCCAGGACGTGCAGTAGCAAGAACTTTCTTTTGTGCACCTAAAACAATATTATAGAAAAGTTTTTGTCGTTCGCTAAATTTACCGCTTATAGGGAAGGTACGAGAAATATCAGCGCAATACATATTGCAAGAAGCACCTAAATCAAATAAAATCAAATCACCATTTTTAGCTAAAGAATCATTTTTAGAATAATGCAAACATGTCCCGTTTACTCCAGAAGCTGCAATGGTTGTAAAAGCATATCCTGTTGCTCCATGATATTTAATAGCTTGATCAAAATAACTTTCTAATTGATATTCATACATTTCACCAATATTTGATAAAATTGCTTCAATACCTTTACGGGTGATGGAAATTGCCTTTTTCATTTCTTCAATTTCCTCTTCCTCTTTAACCATACGTGCATTTCTAAATAATTTTTGAGCATCTAAAATTTGCACAAATGGATATTTAGAAGCAATCTTTTTACTATAGCTTACTGATGCATTATCATCTTCATCTAATCCTTGGCGATCGATATCTAAATAAATGCCTTTGCATTCATTTAAATAGGAAGCTAATACACTTTCAAAAGTAGATAAGTAGCGAATATCTTCAATTCCTGAAAGTTCTAATACTTCCTCTTTTGGTTTTGGTGCTCCAAACCATTTTGCGCGATATTCATCATAAGGATTAATGAAGATCATTTCTTTTTCTTGTTCTTTGTTTTTATATAATAAAACAATATTTTGGAATTCAATAACACCACTTACATAATAATAATTTCTATTTACATTACACTTATCTTCAACAGTAGTTCCACCCATTTGGCGAGATACCACCATCAAAACAGTATTATCTTCCATTTGATTTAAAATTGCTTTACGATGCTTTTTAAACACTTCTTTATTCATAAATTACCTCCTGTAAAATTGTTTGGCTTTTTCAAATATTTCATTAACTTGTTCACTTTCCTTAGTTCCAAACAAACATTCATTAGCAAAATGTTCACAGTTATTAGAGATTATATTATACCCACCTCTTCCAAGTTGCATAAATGCATAATTAACGACATCAGAAGGGCTTCTCTTTTTTAAAAGTTCTTCTTCTTGAAAAGTTCTTACTTCTAAATACGTCGCATTTTTTAAAAAATCTTGTAAGGTAGTAACAATCACTCTTGCTTTAGAAGGATCTAATTCTCCGTTTATTGAGCCAAATTGAATAACATTATTATCATCTACGTATATTCCATGATGATAATAAAAACCTCTATTTACTCTAATTTGATCACCAAATTCAGGTCTTTTTCTTTCCCATGCCATAAGTAACACTTCACTTTCTATACATTATTTTAGTACATTATTTTATTTAATTAAAGAAAAGAATTACACTTATGAAGCATAATTCTTTGCTTGAGATGTAAATAATTTATAGTAAAGACTATCTTTCTTTTTAATCAATTCTTTATGAGGAGCAAAATCTTCAACTTTACCATTATTTAGTATAAGTACCTTATCGCAAAACACCGATGAACTCATTCTATGTGATATATATAGAGCCGTCTTATTTTGCACTAAATTATTAAACGAAGAATAAATCTCTGCTTCGGCAAGAGGATCAAGGGCAGATGTAGGTTCATCAAGGATAATGAGCGAGCTTTTTGAATGCAAAGCCCGTCCAATAGCTACTTTTTGACATTCTCCTCCTGATAATTCAATTCCTTTTTCATCAAAAGATTTACTATATAAAGAATTGATTCCATCTTCTAATTTATCAATCTTTTCTTTTAACCCAACTTTACAAGCTATTTGGTAAGCTTCTTTTTCATCACCATCTTCATTTAAAATATTTTCTTTTATTGAATAAGCAAATAATTTAAAATCTTGGAATACCGCGGATATTTTACTTATATAAGAAGAATAGTTGTAATGGTCAATATTAACACCATTAACTAGTATTTCACCTTCATTAATCTTATATAAACGACAGATAAGTTTGACAATCGTAGTCTTACCTGCCCCATTTAATCCAACAACAGAAATCTTTTCTCCTTTATTGATTTTAAAAGAAACATTGTCTAATATTTTTGAAGTAGTACGTGGATAAGTAAATATCTCTCCCTTCAATAAGTCCAATCGCCACTTTGGGAAGAAGAGCGGAAATAAATGGTATTATACATGCAAATATCATATTTAAAATCAATATAACAAATAGGTATTTTTTCTTATATTTTGATATGCACCCTAATTGATTAACAAAGGTATCAAAAGTAACTTTTTTTCTTTCCATAAAGTTCCTCCTTGTAAACTTATTTGAATGATAACAAAAAAATAATAGTTGCACCAAGCAATTCTAGTTTACTCTTCGCAACTATTAGTTTCTTTCTTCTTATTTACCTATTTTTATACGATAATTTACAGCGTTTCTTAAATATTGTAGATATTCATCATCTAAACACATTGTTTT
>JALFBO010000078.1 GCA_022772105.1 Erysipelotrichaceae bacterium
TTATGGATTTTTTTCATTTTGATAAAGATAACAATTTAGTAACTATATCAAATGCTTTATTATTTCATTTTGGCATTGCTCCTTTTCATAAACCACATGCTCAATTACACGAAATTTTATCATCTAATTCATATCAAAAAATTATTGTTTTTTTGTTTGATGGACTAGGAAAAAGTATTCGTGAACTACATTTAGGAGAAAAAGATTTTTTAAGAAGAAATGAGAAATTTACTATTTCATCAGTCTTTCCTCCTACTACTGTCGCGGCCACAACAGCGTTTTTAAGTGGTAAATACCCATGTCAAACATCATGGCTTGGTTGGGATCAATATTTCCCTCAGCATGATATAACAATAGATATGTTTACAAACGCAGAGAGCTTTACAAAAGAAATAATAAAAGGTCCTCATCTTGCTCAAACTTATTGTCCATATACTTCCATTATTGAATTAATTAATGAAACAAATAAATATAAAGCAAGCATTGTTCAACCTTCTTTTATCGATCCTAATGGTGCAAAGTCTTTTGATGATTTTTTTGCTCTTAGTGCACAAAAATTAAATAAAGAAGGAAATAATTTCGTCTATGCCTATTGGACCGAACCCGATGGATTAATTCATAAATATGGTACAAAACATCCTTTAGTTAAAAGATGTTGTAAAGAAATAAACAAAAAAGTGAAGGAATTTGTTCGTTCTAATCAAGACGTTCTTACTATTGTTCTTGCTGATCATTCTTTAATAGATACGACGTTTGAATTTGTTGGTAAGCACCAAGATTTTTATAAATGTATCAAACACAATTTTGCTTTAGATTCTAGAAGTTGCTTCTTCTATGTTGATGATGATTTAAAAGAAGACTTTATTTCATCATATAATAAATATTATCAAAAAGACTTTATTTTGCTTACAAAACAAGAAATTATTGATAGTCATATGTTTGGATATGGAGAGGAACATTACCTTTTTAGAGATTTTCTTGGTGATTTTATGTTAACATCAATTTCTTCAAAAGGTTTTTCTTATACTCTAGATTATCCTATGATCGGTGCTCATTCTGGATCACTTGAAGAAGAATCATTAATCTCTGTATCTATTTTCAATTTATGAATAATAACTTTCTTTATCTTTAATTGTACACTTATTAAGTGTATAATTAATTCTAGGTGATTCAAGATGTCATATAAAGCATTATATAGAACATATCGACCTACTACTTTTGAAGAAGTCGCAGGTCAACAACATATAGTAAAAACATTATCAAATGCATTAAAGGAAAACAAAATAGCCCATGCATATCTTTTCTGTGGCCCAAGAGGAACTGGCAAAACCACTATGGCACGTTTATTTGCAAAAGCATTAAACTGTGAAGAAGGTTTTGGTCATCAATGTAATCATTGTCAAAATTGTATTACTATTGGTGAAGGTTCTCATCCTGATGTTATTGAAATTGATGCTGCTTCTAATCGTGGCATCGATGATATTAGAGATATTATTTCTAAAGTCAAATATTCTCCAATCAAAGGAAAATATAAAGTATATATTATCGATGAAGTTCACATGATGACTACTGAAGCTTTTAATGCCTTATTAAAAACTTTAGAAGAGCCTCCTGCCCATGTTGTATTTATTCTCGCCACAACTGAACCACATAAATTAATGCCTACTATCTTATCGCGTGTACAAAGATATGATTTTACCAAGATTTCTCCTTCTGATTTAACTTCCAATCTAAAAAGAGTAATCGAAAAAGAGAAAATTGAAGTAGATGATGACGCTTTAGATTTAATAGTTTCTTTATCCGATGGAGGAGGAAGAGATTCCTTATCAATGCTTGATCAAGCGATTGCTTATGCAGGAAATAAACTTGAACTTCACCATGTACAAGAATTATTTGGCCTATCAACATTAGAAGAGAAGATGTCTTTAATTTATGCATTAGATAATAAAGATATTTTAGGATTTACCACTATATTCGATGAATTATGTGATCATGGAATCGATTTAAAAAGATTCACTATCGATTTGATTGATATTGTAAAGGATTTACTTATCTATAAGACGACAAGCGATGCTTCGATACTAAAAGTAGTACCACGAGCAATTGCTCCACAAAGTCCAGTAACAAAAAATAAACTTCTTTATATGATCGATGTATTGATGGAAGCCTATGGACAATTTAGATATGTATCTAATATCAAATCTTTACTTGAAATTAGCTTTATAAAAATTGCTTCTTTTGATGAAGTGGCACCTTCTACTTCTCCTCAAATAGTTCAAAAAGTTGTAGAAAAAACTATAGAAAAAGTTGTGAAACCAACTCAAGAAACAGAAGTGAAAAAGGAACTTCCAAAAGAACATATTCCTCAAAGAGAAGAAATTAAGAAAGAAGAAGAAAAAATGGTAGCGGAACCACCTTCCCCATCTATATCTTCCTTGACTTTCGACCCTAAAACTATTAATCCCCTTGTGGAAATGGATGGAACAAGTGTTGAATTTAGTGAAGATGATATAATCAATATTATGATTCAAGGTAGTAAAGCTGATAAAGTTGAGATACTAGAAGCATGGAACAAGTTAAACAACTATATATCTGTTCCAAAAATTGGTAACTATGTTTCCGTTTTAAGGAATTGTCAACCTCGAGTTGTGTGCAAGAACGCAATAATTCTAGAAACATCATTTGCCAGTGTTGCTCGTAAGATCAATTTCAAAGAAAACCAAAAAGGAATTTCCAAAATCATAGAGATGATATGTGGTAAACAATTTATGGTATTAGCTTTAACTAGCCAAGAGGCTATAGAAAGAATTAAAAAGTTTTCTAATTTACGTCAAATAAATCGTCTCCCTGAACCTAGAGCTATTTATTTTGACTTTACTTATAACGAAAAACCAAAACCAAAAACAGCAACTCAAATGTTTTTAGATGAATTACAAAATAAGGAGAGATAAAACATGGATATGAATGCACTTATGCGTCAAGCTCAAGCGATGCAAAGACAAATGATGAAAGCACAAAGAGAACTAGAAGCAAAATTATTTGAATTAGATTCTAGCGGTGGAGCTATCCACATTTCCATCTATGGAAGTAAGAAATTAGAATCTATCACTATCGATAAAGATGCTATTGACCCTGAAGATAAAGAAATGTTAGAAACTATGATCAAAGTAGCAATAAATGAAGCTCTTGATATGATTGATAAAGAAGTAGAAAAAATTCAAGCTAAGTTCACAGGTGGCATGAAGATGCCTTTCTAATATGGCTGAAATACAAACGATTAATCTGCTCATAGAATCACTTAGAAAATTACCAGGCGTAGGAGTTAAATCCGCTGAAAGAATGGCGTATCAAATCTTAGATATGAAAGAAGAATATGTTCACCAATTTATCTCTTCTTTAGATGGTGTCATTAATCGCATTGGAAAATGCCCTATATGTGGTTCTTATACGGAGGACAACATTTGTCCTTTTTGTAACGATGAAACACGTGAACAAAATACTATCATTGTCGTCTCATCTTATAAAGATGCCTTAGCTATTGAAAAATTAAAATCTTTCCGTGGTAAATATCATATACTAAACGGTTCTTTATCACCTACAAAAGGAATTGGTATTAAAGATATTAATATCGATTCTTTATTAAAACGCGTCTCTTCACCTGAAGTTAAAGAAGTAGTCTTAGCCACTAATCCGACAATTGATGGAGAAACCACTGCTTTATATATATCAAAATTATTAGAAAATTACCCACTTGTTGTCACGCGTCTAGCTTATGGCTTACCAATGGGAGGTCAACTTGACTATTGTGACGAATTAACATTAAGTCGTGCTCTAGAAGGTAGACTTAAAATGAGAAAGGAATAATTATGCTTTTTATTACATTTGAAGGACCTGAAGGGAGTGGAAAATCTTCCGTTATTAAAGAGATAACTTCTCGCCTACAAAACGATGGATATCAAGTTGTTTTAACTCGTGAACCAGGAGGTACTCCAATTTCTGAACAAATTAGAAACGTCATTTTAGATTCTAAAAACACTATGATGGATGCGCGTACCGAAGCTCTACTTTATGCAGCTTCTAGACGTCAACATCTTGTAGAAAAGATATGGCCTTCCCTCAAAGAAGGTAAGATTGTTATCTGCGATCGTTACTTAGATTCTTCATTAGCTTATCAAGGATATGCTCGCGGATTAGGTGTTGAAGAAATACTTAAAGTCAATTCATACGCTACGGAAGGAACTTTCCCTGATTTAACTTTACTTCTTGATTTAGATCCCCAAGTCGGACTAGATCGTATCGCAAGCAATTCAGGAAGAGAAGTAAATCGTTTAGATAAAGAAAAACTATCTTTCCATCTTCTTGTAAGAGAAGGTTATTTAAAATTAAGCGAAAGATATAAAGATCGTTACCAAGTAATCGATGCTTCTTCTCCTCTTGAAAAAGTGATCGAAGATACTTACTTAGCAATCAAAAAAAGATTAGGTAAATAAAATTTATGAAATATGATGAGTATTTAGAAAAATATCAACCATTTATATATAACACTTTTATCAATTCACTAAAATTCAATAAAGTATCACAAGCATATTTGATAAAAGGAAGTGATGGTACTCCTACACTAGATATTGCTCTTTTTTTAGCAAAAACATTAATCTGTGAGGAACCATCTCCTTTAGCGTGCTCATCATGTTTAAATTGCATTCGTTTTGAAGAAGGCAACTACGCTGATTTTATGTTGATTGATGGTAGTAAAAACACTATCAAGGTAGGAGATATAGAAAATCTTCAAAAATTTCTTTCTTCCTCTTCACTAGAAAAACAAGGGAAAAAAATTTATATTATAAATCGCCTTGAAAATGCTAATAAAGAAGCGGTTAATGCTTTATTAAAAACATTAGAAGAGCCTACTTCTTCAGTATATGCTTTTATTACCACTCAAAATGAAGCTAAAATATTACCTACTATTATTTCTCGTTGCCAAATATTATCACTTCTCCCTATCAATAAATCTATCGTCAAACAAAACGCTATTAATGAAGGGGTTTTATTAGAAGATGCCGATATTCTTTCTTATTTTTATTGTGACGTAGAAGTAATAAAGCAAAAAAGTGAAGAAGAAAACTATAAAGAACAAAAGAAACTTTTATACGAAACTTTAAACGCTTTAACTATATCTAGTGAAGAAGCTATTTATTATGCGCAAACTAATCTTATAAAAAACATAAAAACAAAAGAAGATGCACGCTTGTATATCGACCTTTTAAGCATTGCTTTTAAAGATATACTTCATATACAAAATAATCAACCTCTAGTTCTAGAAGGAGCCAAAGAACAAATTGATACTTTATCTAAAAAGTATAAAAATGTCTCTAGTATCTATCTAGAAATTATGTTGAGTCGAGGACAAATAGAAGATAATGTCAATTTATCTTTGTTATTACAACACATCTTCATTTATATTAGAAAAGAAGGAGGATCCACTTATGGAAGAAATTAAAATCTATAACGATGGAGAAGAAGAAACTCGTGAAATCGTAAGAATTAAGGCAAATTTAATCAATATTCTAGTATATGCAATGAAAAAAGCTTTTTTCTTTACCACCGAAGATACTTCATTGAAAAGTGGTGATAAAGTAATCGTGGAAACTACACGTGGTTTAGAACTAGGTGAAGTTATTTCTTCATGCGAAGAAAAAGAAATTCTTTCAAGTGATGAATTCCCAAAATTTGTAAAAATAGCTACTCAACAAGATTTATTTGCTTATGATGTTCTAAAGAAAAAAGGAGAGGAAGCTATAAAACAAACTCAAGAAGAAGCCCGCAAACTTAATCTTGATATGACTATCATTTCCGCGGATTATACTATCGATGCCTCCAAGATAATTATTTGTTATCTTTCAGAAACACGTGTTGACTTTAGAGAATTATTAAAGAATCTTGCTTCCATTTTCCATAGTAGAATTGAGTTACGTCAAATCGGTACCCGCGACAAAGCAAAAATGATCGGTGGTATTGGAATATGTGGCTTAAAATTATGCTGTTCCACTTTCTTAAATGAATTCGATGGAATTTCTATCACAATGGCTAAAAATCAAATGTTAGCTCTTAATATTCCTAAGTTATCCGGTCACTGTGGAAAACTTATCTGTTGTTTAAAATTTGAAAATGAAGCTTATTTAGACGCACAAAAGGATTTACCTCGTGTCGGATTACGAGTTAGATACAATGATGAAGTATACAAAATCACTTCCATGAATGTTATAACTCGTATGATTCGTTTAGAGACCAAAGAAAATGTTATCAATGTCCCTTATGATGAGATTAAAGATAAAGTCCTTCCAAAAGATTATGCTGCTAATCAACAAGCTTTAGCTCAAAAGAAGAAAAAAGAACAACTTCAAGAAGAGAATACTGCTTCTAATAACATTAAGGTAGAAGAACCTATAAAAGAAGAAGTTTCTTCTCAAGCTCTAGATAATCAAAACAATAGAAGAAATAACTTTAAGCGTAGAAATAATAATCATCAAGGAAAGAAACAAAATGAAAAGAATTAAATCATTTGAACAAGATACCCTTCTTTATGTTATATCTACTCCTATTGGTAATTTAAAAGAGTTTTCTCCACGGGCTATTGAGTGTATTAAAGAATGCGATTTTATAGCTAGTGAAGATACGCGCACTACTTCACTACTATTATCTAAATTTAATATTAGTAAACCTTCTATTTCTTATCACGAACATAACGAGCAAGAAGCTTCAAGTAAAATAATTGCTCTTCTAAAAGAAGGCAAAAAGATAGGATTAACTTCTGATGCTGGATATCCTGGTATTTCAGATCCTGGTTCTATTTTAATAAAACACTGCATCGAAGAAGATATTCCTGTATCGGTAGTAAATGGCTCTAACGCCTTTATTCCCGCGCTAGTGGGTTCAGGGCTAGATACATCACATTTCTACTTTCATGGCTTTCTTCCCTCTAAAGAAAGCGCTAGAAAAAAAGAACTAGAAGAAATAAAAAACAAAAAAGAAACTCTAATTTTCTATGAATCCCCACATCGAATTAAAGAAACATTAGAAAATATGTTTTCTATCTTAGGAAATAGATTAGTATCTATCGCTCGAGAAATCACTAAACTTCATGAGGAATATATTCGTGGCACCTTAGAAGAACTTCTTAATCTTGATCCAGCTTCTTTAAAGGGAGAAATGGTTCTAGTAGTAGAAGGAAATAAAGAAATTAAAATTCTAAGCGAAGAAGATATCATCGCTATATTAAAAGAAGAGATTGCTTCTGGAAAATCAAAAAAAGACGCAATTAAAGAAGTAGTGGAACAATATTCTTTAAAAAAGAATTATGTATATCTTTTAGCAAGTAAACTATAAAAAGAAAGCTGTAATAAATAGATTCATCTGTCTATTCATTATAGCTTTTATAATTTTATGCATGGCTCGATAATGGTTTTATTTAATTTATTACCCTCTTTATCAATATAATAAGCGCTTCCTCCTAAAGAAGAATAAGATGATTCAATTCTTCCATCTAAGATTTTCACCATCGCATTATCTTCAATTCCTAGTGCGTGTATATAAGAAGAAGAAAGAATAATATTATCAAAGTCCGTTTTTCTTTGATTATAATGAGGAGAAATTAAGCCTTTAAATATACCAAGTCCTTTTGCTAAAGCATAAGGAACTTCGTTATTATCTTTGACCGAATCAGTATAGATATCTTCAAAAAATAATATCGCACCAGCAGAAAGACCGGCAATGACTACTCCTCTTTGATATGCATCGATAAGAAAATCTAATACACCTGTTCTTTTAAGTTCATCTCTTAAGAAGATAGTATCGCCTCCTCCTATATAAATAAGATCAGCTTTAAGAAATTTTTGTTTGATTTTTTCTAAATCAATCTCTCTTCCACAAGTTAATACAACATCAGTTTTAAGATTAAAAACACCAGTATAAACTTTATGAAAAGTATTGTAATAAGGCATATGATCGTGACTAGCAGTAGGGATGAATAAAGCATAGGGACGTTTATCCCCTGCATGAAGAGTAGCTTCACGAGCAAGTATACTATCAAGTTTAAGCGTGGTTCTTTCTTTTAATTCACCTCCGCCAATGGAATAAAATTTTTTCATTTATAATCACTTCCTTACAAAATCATCAACGTTATCAATAATCTTCTCTTCTAGATCAACTAGTGAATAAGAATCTTCATAAAGGATGGTATTTTCCATCATTATCTTCATATCAAGAGAAACGAGTGCTAAGGCTAATTGCTTTTCATTACAATATAAAGATAATACATTTTTACTCATTAAGAATAAACGTATAAATAAGGCTGGTTTTTTGTCTCTATCGTATCCTATCTCTACAATATAAGACATTATTTTCTCTTTAATAAAGATATTTTTTCTTAATTCCTTTTCAAAATTTCCTTCTAGCACATCATCTGTAAAAGATATAAACATGGAATTTTTTGATTTAGAAATTTCTTGTAAAAACTTTTTTCTATTTTTTTCATCCTTAGAAATAATAAATGATAATCTTATTGATTTATATATAAATAAAATAAAGAATAAGGAGGCAATAATAAGTAATATAGAGGCACTTATAAATTTAACATTATTATCTTTATATTTTAAAAGAAGATACAAAGAAAACATCATAAAAATAAATGAGATGACACTATAATTTATCATTTTACTTCTTTTTATCTTCATATAACAAATATCCTTTCTTTTGTAGTATTATATACAATTTTATCTACATAGAGTAGAAAAAGATGTCGAAATGACACCTTTTATACGTTAATTTAGTTTTAAACTCTCCTTAATAAACTTTTTGTCATATCCTATTAATTCTAAAGCAATATATAAAGAACTAAAAAGAGCAATGCCTATACTTAAGCCTTTCATACCAAGAGATAATCCTGGCGTATAATAATAAAGAGAATAATGAATCTTTCCAGAAGGAGCAACAAAAGAAATAAATCCCCCTGTAGCACAATACATGGTGTTATCATATTCCTTGCCATTCTCATCTGTTATTTTTAAGTGCCATCCTTCATCATATGGTACTTGAAGAACAATCATTCTTTCTTTATCATACGAAGTATCAAAGGATATCTTATCAGAAGTTTTCTTAATATTTTCAAATGCGTATTTCTTTAATTCATTAATGCGAGCTTGATATGTATCATAATATTCATAAGTAACAGTAGGAAGCACTAAATAATTAGAAGGTTTTAAAGTATCATAGACTCTTATTTCAATCTTTTTAACTTCTTCTTGCACATAGAAGCCACGTTCATATTTATAATCATAAGTTTTATCATACCAATGAATCATATGACGATCTTGTGTTAAAATTTTATCATCTTCGCCATATAGAATAATATTTAAGTTTTCCCCCATTCTTGCTCTAACGCTAACGAATGCGGGTCTATCAGAACTTGCTTCAGGAGCAATAGGAGACAAACTAGTAGGTATAACTTCTAAATAGGAATTCCATAATAGACCTTTGGTATTATCCTCACTATAATACAAATAATCATCACCATAATGGTTTCCTTTATTTTCATCATAGAGGTCGTAAACCGAACCATCTTTTTGTCTAAAGCCATTGAATCCATCTTGTTTCTCATTCCATACGGCTTGATAAACTCGAACATTACTTGAACTAATTTTTGGAATAGTTAAGCCGCTTAAGGAAGGACCTAATGCATCACTTGCATAATAATAGTAATCAAAAGAAGGATATTTTTCTTTTAAATAATTATAATCTTCTTCTTTAAATGTAGCTCCTGTTAAATAAAGAATCTCATTCTTCTCCGTCGCCCCATTATAAGAACGGTAAGAAGAGTCCATAACTGTTGTTTGATAGATTCGATCAAAACTGAATCCTAGTTCAATATGATTGTCATTGCGGTAAACTGCTTTGCCATCTGTTTCCATAATCTTGGTATATCCAAATGGAACATTGGTATCATTACTAGGAAGAATATAATATTTAATACCTAAGAACTCGTCTAAATTAGCTCTTTTTTCGTGCACACCCATCGACCATCCAGATGAACCATAAGTAACATGTGACCACGATAAGAAACTATTTAAATTATAATTGTATACCGAATGGAAAGTACCAATACCATTATAACCTTCCACCATACCTAAATTATTGCCATCACGATCTGCGGTTTTAGAAAAAATTCGATAGAAACTATCATCTTCTTTCTTTAATTTATTTACAATACTAGTCTCTTCTTTAACTGATGAAGGTCCTCCATACAATGTAGAATAACTGTGAGTACCATGATACTCTAGTAAGAACGAACAAAGAACAACCGCTTCAATACCAATCATATAACGAATTGTTTCTTGTATATCTTTCTTCTTAAGTTGCACTCTTATAATCACGTAACAAACTACCGTCCAAATAATCATCGCAATAGCGCCTGATTTATTATCTTCTGGCATAGGCGAAGTATTAAGTGTTCCTCCTACTTTTAAGCAATAAGATAATAAAGCTATTTGAATGATTACAGTTATTACCATAGATATATCGAGTGTCCATGGTTCAATCTTATCTAAATCATCCATTGTTTTAGCCTCGTAAATACAAAGGACCGCTACAATAAAGATTTCCCATCTTCCATAAGCAACAGAAGTAAATCCTGAAAAACAATAATATGCAAAAGGTGTGAATAAAAGAATTAGTATTCCTCCTAATGCCACAAGGTGAGATATCTTCTTTTCTTTAATTGATTTTATAATAGAAGGAATAAAGAATAGTAATAAAGGACAATATACATATAAAGAAGATAAGGTATTATCATATCCTGTATTAACCCAAAGAAGATGTGAATAACAAGAAATTGTTGGGAAAAAGAAAGTCGTTAATGGATAAAGAAGATTCTTTATTCTTACATCTTTATTCCATACAAATAGAGCGTTAAATACATCTTTAAAGCTTTTTAATATATCAGTTAACTTAAATGATTTAAAACTAGACAATAAAGCCTTCAGCACACTTTGTAAATTTGATAAGTAAGTCGCGGATTGAACACGCGAATTAGTTTGTACTGAAATAAAAGCAGGAACTAAAATGATGCTAGACATAATAATAGCTATTGCAAAAGATGCTACACCTTGTCCCATCACTTCTAGTTTTTCTCTTTTTGTATATGTTGGCAAATATTGAAAAAAGCGAAATAGCGCATAGATAACACCACAGAAACAGAAAGAAATAAAGAAGAAAAAGTTAGTTAATGCAGTGATAAATAGAGCTAATATTAAATAGGTTGGTTTTCTATCTTGAATAATTTTCTCAATACCTATTAACATAACAGGCATTAAAACAGCAATTTCTAAAAAATGATTAAACCAAAAATAGAAGAAAGCCCATCCTGAAAATGCGTACGCTGTTGCAACCATTTTGGACGTCTCTTTTTTTACTTTAAATATATCTAAAAGCTTCTTCATAAATAAACCAGCAAGAACAAGTTTAGTAATCATTAAGAAAGCTTGAACTTGTGGAACTAAACTACGAGGAAATAATAAGGTTGGTAAAAAGAAAATATTAAATAAATAATAGAAGGAATTAGCACCTATATTATTTACACCTAACATTCCAGATTCATCCCATAAAGGGAATGTACCAGTCTTAAGTGCGGTCCACCAATCATCATAACCATTATAGTAAAAAGGGATTTCTTGTAATACGAAGTCACCTGATAAAGGAATAGTTAATGAATTATTAATTAAGGTGTATCCTACCATTAAGATAGCAACAAGATATAAAAATAAAACAAAAGATACATCTTTGTAATTATAAAACTTTAGAAAATATTTTTTAACTACTCCTAAATGCTTATCAGTCCATAGAGAGAATGCATTTTTTAGGTTTTTTATCTTTTCTACGATTTTATCCATAATCTCCCTAGTACTATATATTCAACCTATATATAGCACACTCTCCTTTCTATAAATAAGTTTGTTAATGTATTAATTTTCAATTGAAGACGCTGCAGATTAAAATATAATCTTAGCGCTAGATTTATCTATCTCTTTTACTTGTGATAAGTTTCTCCGCTCATAATTTTAAAAGCGCGGTATATTTGCTCCAATATTATAATTCGAGTCATTTGATGAGTGAACGTCATTTCCGATAATTTCAATTTAAAGTTAGCTCTTTCTCTAACTTCATTAGATAATCCTAATGATCCTCCAATAACAAAAGTAATATTACCTTTTCCTAAAGATATAAGTTCATCCATCTTATTAGCAAAGCTAGTAGATGACATCTCTTTGCCATGCAAATCTAATAAAAAAACATATTCATTAGGCTTAATAGCTTTTAATAAATTCTCTCCTTCTTTTATAAGGATGATCTCTTCTTCTTTTGTAGAAGCATTTTCTTTAATTTTCATCTCTTCTACTTCACAAATAGTAACACTGGCGTAACGGCTTAGTCTCTTGACATATTCACTTACTTCTTCTTTATGAAATTTTTCTTTTAACTTGCCTACCGCTACAAGCTTGATATTAATCATATTTATACCCTTTCATAATCAAGAGTACCACCAGAAACAGTATTTACTTGGGAAGCACAGCGAACAAGAATATTATCTAATTTTACATGCTTATCAAAAAATACTTTAGTGAATTCTTCAAGCGCTAGCTCTTCAGTATTTGCTTCTTCCGATAAATGCGCTAAAACGATCTCTTTTGTTTTAGGTCCTACAAAAGAGGCAAGATATGAAGCAGCATCGATATTAGACAAATGTCCTTTATCTCCAATAATTCTATCAATCAAATTACGAGGACGAGGTAAAGTTAATTCCTTTCTCACATTATGGTTACTCTCAAATATATAGTAAGTCGCGTCACAAACAAGTTCACAAACACGATCATAAACATATCCCGTGTCAGTAATATATACTAAGGTTTCCTCTTCATCTTTAATGATGAAACCAAGAGAGCCAGGAGCATCGTGTGAAGTAGGTACACATTGTACTTCAAAACCTCCGATTGTATATGTTTGATAAGGAATCAATTGATTTGTAATAG
>JALFBO010000092.1 GCA_022772105.1 Erysipelotrichaceae bacterium
ATCTTTTTATAAATAGGCTAAGCTATAAAAACACTTTGAATCACGAAGAGTTTTAACAATATGTTTTATAACTGAAGTACCTAAGACTTATTTGTATTGCATTTTCTCTTTCTTTTTAACTAATAAAGAAATTGATGTAATAAATACTGAAAATGAAGTAAAAAGAATTATTTCTATATGAACAACTAACTATTCATATAAATAATAATTCTTTTTTGTTTTTATCTTAATTTAATAACGAATGATTCATAAGGAAGAAGAGTGTTGTTTCCTTCATGAATCTCTTTTTCTTCATAATTATGAAGAAGAATCTCTCCTTGAGAACTTAGATAAATATCTGTAGGATAAGGATGCATATTACATACGATAAGAAGCAAGTTTTTATCATCTTCTCTAGTGAAAGAGAAGACGTTTTCATTTTCTAAATATGCTTCTTTAAAACTTCCGTATACGAATGTAGATGCATATCTTTCATCTTTACGTAAAGCGAATACTTTCTTATAGTAATTTAGTATAGAAGAAGGATCTTTTATTTCATCTTCCGCATTAATATAGTGATAATTTTCATTGATTTTTAACCAAGGCTTATGACTTCTATTCCATCCAGCATTTCTTTTGTTTGCCCATTGGAAAGGAGTGCGATTATTATCTCTTCCTTCTTGATAACATGCTTCCATAAATTGATGACGTGTTAATATATGATTATCTAGAACAAGATTTTTAAAACTACCATGAATCTCAACATCTTCGTACTCACTAATATCGTTCATGCGGATATTAATCATTCCTATTTCTTGTCCTTGATAAAGATAAGGAGTACCTTTTAGAAAATACATCATAGTTGGAATCATAGTTCCTGATTCGCGGTAATAATTTAAATCACCAAATCTATTAATTGCTCTTCCTAAATCATGGTTTTCTACAAATAGGGTGTTCCACGCTACGTCATTTAAAGCGCGTTGATATTTAAATAAGATATCTCTAATATCTTTCATATTAATTGGGCGAGGAGTCCATTTTCCGTGCTTATTTCTATCATTTGTATACGATGTATGTTCAAATTGAAAAACCATATCTAGTTCGTCATTTTCATAAGAAGAAAAATCAATTGCATTTTGTAATTCTCCCCAAGCCTCACCTACTGTAACAATGTCATATTTACCAAAGGATTTATGCTTGAGTTCTTTTACTTTTTCATGAAGGGTAGGACCGTATCCATGGATATCTTTATCAATTTCTTTTCCTAAGAAATGGATAACATCAAATCTGATTCCTTTAACACCTTTTTTAAGCCAAAATTCAATAAAAGAAGAAAATGCATCCATAACTTTAGGATTTTCCCAATTTAAATCAGGTTGTTCCTTTGCAAATTCGTGATAGTAATATTCATTAGTTAAAGGATCAAGGGTCCATGCTGAGTCTCCAAAACAAGATGTTCTTTCATAAGGTGGAGTTTCTCTCCATATATAGAAATCTCGATATGGGTTATCTTTACTTTTTCTTGATTCGATAAACCAAGGATGTTTATCTGAAGTATGATTGGCAACAATGTCTATCATAAGGTACATCTCTCTCTTTTTTAATTCATCAAGCAATAAATCAACATCATCCATAGTACCAAATATAGGATTAACTTTAGTGTAATCTTCTACATCGTATCCGTTATCAACCATTGGGGATAAGAAGAAAGGCGTAATCCAAATAATATCAACACCTAAATCTTTTAAATAATCCAATTTTGATATTATTCCTTTAATATCACCAATACCATCGTTGTTATCATCTTTAAAACTTTTAGGATATATTTCATAAATGACTTTATCGTGCCACCATTTCTTTTCTTGCATATCTATTGTTTCTCCTTATATATAAGATTGTACATCTTAAGCATTACTCACTCAATATATTTGCTTTTTGAAGCTATAAATTTTATCTTCTTTTTTTCTGGTTCATAAATATGTATCTTTATAGCATAAAAACCACGAAAGTATTAATGAAATATTTTGTGCTTTGTGATAAAGTGTATATAGAAAAACAAAGAAAGGAAGGCCTTATTTATGAATAAGATTAAAAATAAAAAAGGATTTACTTTAGTGGAACTTATCGTTGTTATGGCAATTATTGCTATATTATTCGCGGTAATGATTCCTTCGGTAACAATTTACATAAAGAAGCAAAATGAAGCAAAAGATCGAGTGCAAGCAGAAGCATATTCCATTTTAATTCAAACAAATTTCAGTGATGAAAATATCTATAAAAGTAATGCAAGATTTGATTTAGATGAAGTATTGAACTTATTAATCAAGAGAAATTATTCTTTGACTCCTCAAAGTTCATTACGCTTTATCTATAATTTTGAAAAGAATGAAATAAAGGGTATTAGTTCAAGCAAAGTAACTCCTTATGAAGGAGAGGAAAAGGTTTTTTTTCCAAAAACATGGCAAGCTAATTCGATGACAGTTATCGAAAAATATGGATATTTTGCAACCTTCCCAATGGTGGAATACAAAATCGAAGAGAAAACATATTTAGGTTACGATGTAACCTTAAATAAAAAAGCAAATATCGCATATAAAGATGGACTTACTGAAGCAGGAGCTTATGATCAAGATAATAAATTAATCGCATCTTGGACTCAATTAGTTGAAGAAGGTAAAGCCGATGAAGGTTCAGGAATTAATAATAACTTAAATCTACCTGAAAATACGAAAAAATTTATTTTCCCTAATACATTAAAAAGAATTGCTAATGGATTAAGAAACAATTCTTCTATAGAATATATATTCGTTCCAGATACTATAGAAGAAATAACTAATGGTTTCACTTCAAACGCTAATTTAAAATTATTAAGACTTCCTGCATCTTCTTCAACTTCATACGGAAGTGGATTTAGTTTTTCTGGAAATACATCTATGGAATACATTAATTTACCAAATGAAATGAAATCTATTGGTAATGGAGCGTTCAATGGAAGCGGAGTTAAAAACTTAATCTTACCAGATGGTATTGAAAAATTAGATAACAAACCATTTGAGGGTGCGGATAAACTTGAATGCTTAGCGTTATCTCGTAAATTCAAAAGAATTGATGGTGATGATACGTTTAAAGGATGCATTAATTTAAGAGAATTATTTATCGGTAAATCAATTGAATCTGTTTCCCAAACAGCATTTATCCATGGCGAAGAAAAGCATGTACCAAATCTTGAAAAACTATATTTTGAAGGGGTGCTTAGAAGATGGATAGGAGAAGTAGGAAAAAACAACTTTGCTAATGCTTTCCCAACTGATAAATTTACTTCTACTAGCATATGTTGCTATTCTCCAACAGATCCAAAAGAACTAGCATTCGAGTCAAGCCACGTAGAATATCGTTACTGGCATTTTGTTGGCTATCAAATGGCGCTATGGAAATAAAATTGTTGACTATTTAAATTTAAATAAATATACTTTTACTAGTCGAGCGATGAAAAGAACAGTAGTAAACTTGCTATTACATAGAAAGATGTTGGCTGATGGAAAACATTTAATAAAAGTTTATGAATACATCTTGGAGCTTCTTACCTGAAATAAGTAGGGTAAGACGATTTATACCCGTTAAAGTATTGAGTCAATGAACTCACTAAGGTAAGTTCTGTGAGGAACTTATAAAAAAAAGGTGGTAACACGATTATCTAGATCGTCCTTTTACAAGGACGGTCTTTATTTTTTATGGAGGAAAATATGGAAATATATGAAGAATTAGTGTGGAGAGGATTAATTAAGGATGTATCCGATCCATCAATTAAAGAGAAATTAAATGCTGGAGGAATGACTTTCTATATTGGTACTGATCCAACTGGAGATTCTTTGCATATTGGTCACTTTTCAAGTTTCTTAATTTCTACTAGATTAAAAAAGGCAGGACATCATCCTATTCTTTTAGTAGGAGGAGGAACAGGTTTGATTGGTGATCCAAAACCAGATGCAGAAAGACCAATGATTACTCATGAAGAAGTCGAACACAATTTTGCATGTTTAAAAGCACAAGCTGAAAAATTATTTGGATTTGAAGTAGTTAATAATGCTGATTGGTTAAGCAAAATTAATATCATCGATTTTTTACGTGACACTGGAAAATTCTTTAACGTTAATCAAATGTTAGCAAAAGATATCGTAGCTCGTAGACTAGATTCTGGAATTACTTTCACTGAATTTACTTATATGACATTACAAGCTTATGACTTCTGGTATTTGTTTAAAAATAAAGGAGTGACTTTCCAAGTTGCGGGTCAAGATCAATGGGGAAATATCACCGCGGGTATTGATTTAATCAGAAGAAAAGAAGGTAAAGAAGCATATGCATTTACTATGCCTCTACTCACAAAATCGGATGGTACCAAATTTGGTAAAACTAATGGTAAAGCAATATGGTTAGATAGAGAAAAGACTTCTCCTTATGAAATGTATCAATTCTTTATTAATTCTGAAGATAGCAAGGTTATTGATTACTTAAAGTTCTTAACTTTCTTAACAAAAGAAGAGATTGAAGATTTAGAACGTAAAAATAAAGAGCATCCTGAACTTCGTGAAGCTCATAAAGCACTAGCAAAAGAAGTAATTACTTTTATTCATGGTGAAGAAGCTTTTAAAGAAGCATATGCTCAAGCTAATGCTTTATTTGCTAAAGGTGCAGATGTTCTAAAAGATATGCCTACTACAAAGGTTGATGCATCTTTACTAGTAGATGGTAAAATTGATATCTTAACTTTAATGGTTGCTTTGGAATTAGCTTCATCAAAATCAGAAGCAAGAAGATCAGTTGAACAAGGCGGAGTATCAGTCAATGATGAAAAAGTTTTAGATCCAAAGAAAACTTATTCTAGCGAAGAATTAACTAAAGGGTTATTAGTAAAAAAAGGTAAGAAAAACTTTAAAAAAGCAGGTATATAATTATTAGAAAGGGAGAATGTTATTTTTTCCCTTTTTTTGTTAACAAAATAAAATATAATACGACAAAAAACAAGAAAATATAGAAAGCTCTTACAAAATATGTTGTTTCACTTGAAACAATAATGTAAAATAGTATTTGTGTGTATTACTATAAGTAATAAATTTTAAAAAGGAGGACTACTTATGGCTCATTTAAGTGAGGCTGCTTCATCACAAATTAATCAAATTATTGATAAATATATCGATGAACCAAGCCCATTAATGATGATTTTAAGTGCTATTCAAAAAGACTTTGGTTACATTCCATTAGAAGTACAAGAAATCGTCTCACAAAGAACAGGATTATCTGTTGCAGAAATTTATGGTGTTGTTACATTCTATTCATTTTTCTCATTAACACCAAAAGGAAAATATGTAATTGGATGCTGCTTAGGAACAGCATGCTATGTTAAAGGTGCTCAACAAATTATCGATAAATTCTGTGAATTATTAAAGATCAATCCAGGTGAAACTACTGCTGATGGATTATTTACAATCGACGCATTACGTTGTATCGGTGCATGCGGTATTGCTCCAGCTGTATCAATCAATGGTCAAGTTTATCCAAAACTTGCTGTTGGCCAAGTTGCTGGTATTATCGATGAATATAGAAATAAAGAAGGAGGAGCTAACTAATGATTAAGAACGAACAAGAATTAAATGAAAAGATCGAACATTGTTCTTCCTGTTTAGATGAAAAATTTGCTCCAACAGAAAAAGGAAAAAGAGCAATCGTTATCTGTGGTGGTACAGGATGTATCTCATCACATTCTCACGAAATTAAAGACAAATTCATTCAATTAATCCAAGAAAACAATTTAGAAGATAAGATTAGCGTTAATCACGTTGGATGTTTTGGCTTCTGTTCACAAGGCCCATTTGTCAAGATTTTCCCAGAAGATACTTTATATCGTGCAGTTAAAGTGGAAGATGTTGAAAAGATTGTTGAACAAGATATTAAACGCGGTGAAATTGTTGAAGAATTATTATTCGTAGATCCTGCTACAAAACAAAAAGTTGCAAAACAAAGCGAAATTAATTTCTACAAAAAACAAGTTCGTATCGCTTTACATGGATGTGGTGTTATCGACCCAGAAAATATCAATGAAGCTTTAGGATATGATGGATATAAAGGTTTAAGAAAAGCATTGACTATGAAACCTCAAGAAGTAATTGATGAAGTACTTGCTTCAGGCTTAAGAGGTAGAGGTGGAGGAGGATTCCCTACTGGTAGAAAATGGCAATTTGCTTTAAATCAAACAGCTGAAAATAAATATGTTGTATGTAATGGTGATGAAGGTGACCCAGGAGCATTCATGGATCGTTCCATCCTTGAAGGTAACCCACTTAACGTTATTGAAGGTATGGTAATTGCAGGTTATGCAATCGGTGCTCAAAATGGTTATTTCTATGTTCGTGCTGAATATCCAATCGCTGTTCATAGATTAGAAGTTGCTATTAAACAAGCAAAAGAATTAGGCTTATTAGGTGATCATATTTTAGGTACAGATTTCTCATTCGATGTTCATATTCGTTTAGGAGCTGGTGCATTCGTTTGCGGCGAAGAAACTGCATTATTAAATTCAATTGAAGGTAAACGTGGTATGCCACGCCCTCGTCCTCCATTCCCAGCAGTAAAAGGTTTATGGGACTCTCCAACAATTATCAACAATGTTGAAACATTAGCTTGTGTTCCTTTCATCTTAAGAAATGGTGCTAGTGAATTTGCAAAATATGGTACTGAAAAATCAAAAGGTACTAAAGTATTCGCTTTAGGCGGTAAAGTAAATAATGTTGGTCTTGTTGAAATTCCAATGGGTACTACAATTCGTGAACTTGTTTATGATATTGGTGGTGGTATCCCAAATAACAAAGACTTTAAAGCTAT
>JALFBO010000143.1 GCA_022772105.1 Erysipelotrichaceae bacterium
ACCCAAGTTTGAACATCCCCTGTAATTAGACTTGGAATAAGCGCTAAAAGCAAAGCTAAAATAACTACAACTGGGGTATAAAAACGAGCAAATTTTGTGATGAAATTTTCCGTTTTTGATTTTTTACTTGTTGCATTTTCCACTAAATCAAGTATCTTTGAAACTGTAGAGTCATAAAATAATTTGTTTACTTTTACTTCAATAGTAGCGGAGATATTAACACATCCACTGATCACATCATTTCCTTCTACCACATCTAAAGGTAAAGATTCTCCTGTCAATGCTTTAGCGTCAATGCTTGATTTACCTTTGATTATTGTTCCATCTAATGGTATTTTTTCTCCTGGTTTAATGACTATGACATCGCCTATATTTACTTCTTCAGGACTTACACAAACTAATTCATTTTCTTGATAAACATAAGCATAATCAGGTCTAATATCCATTAATGATGAAATATCTTTTCTTGATTTTCCTACAGCATATGATTGAAAGAATTCCCCGATTTGATAAAACAAAATAACAGCGCATCCTTCTTCCATTCCATCTATTTCACTTGGGGATATAATGCCCTTATATATAGCAAGACCAAAAGCACCAAGAGTAGCGATACACATCAAGAAATTCTCATCAAATATTTGACCATGTAATATATTTCTAAAGGCTTTATATAATACATCATAACCTATCAAAATATACACAAATAAGTATAGTCCTAATGCAAGTAACCATCCAAAGCGATGAGGTATAAGTGTTGATAAATTAACAATTTTGTCTGTAATAAAAATAATAAAGAATAGTACTAAAGCAATAATAATTCGCTTTAATTGTTTTTTTAATTTTCTACTCATTTATCGCTTAATTACACAATCTGGTTCAATCTTCTTACAGACTTTAACTACTTCATTCATCACTTTTTCTTCTTCAACACCTTCATCAAATTCAATCATCATCTTTTGAGCCATAAAGGAAACAGATGCGTCCTTTACACCCGCGATTTTTTTAATTCCTATTTCCATTTTATTTGCGCAGTGTGCACAATCTAAATCTTCTAATTTAAAAACTTTTTTCATAAACAATTCTTCTCCTTTTTTATATTTAATAATTGTTCCACTATTCAATTAACTAAGAAAATTTAAATGGCATTTAGCCATCTTTATTCCCTTATATGGGAAAGAGCACAATCAAATATTTGAACAACATGATCATCATCTAAAGAATAATATACTTCCTTCCCTACTTTTCTATATTTAACTAATTTGGATTGACGTAAAACTCTTAATTGATGAGATACTGCTGATTTTGTCATATCTAAGCACTCACATATTTCATTCACGCATAATTCTTTTATTTCAAGTGTTGTAAGAATCTTTACACGTGTTGGATCCCCTAATACTTTAAATAAATCTGAAACATCAATTATTAGTTCTTCTTCGGGAAGTTTTTCCTTTACTTCATCGATAGCATTATTCATAAATACTCCTTCCTAGTCTTAAATAAAAGAGAACATCGATATCTCTTTCAAATATATTATATGAATAGTTGAACAATCAGTCAACTGTTTTTTTCAATAATTCTTAGTTTATATTTAAAAAAGGAGCCATACCGATATTGGTACGCTCCTTATATTAATTAATCTTCTAGATATAAACATCCTTCTTCTTCATATATCTTTTTACTATTTTTCATTTCGTTTATTAAATTTACAATACGCTCTTCAAGTTTTGGAGTTTTTGAAAATGAAAGATATTCAGAAGAGACTTTAATAACTTCATTAAGGGTGCTTGCATCACCAGAATCTAACGCTCTAACAATACAGCTTCGTAATTCTTCATCGGCAATGTATTCTAATTTCTTAATACCTTTATCTAATAGTTCTCTATTTCTTACAAAGATTTTTTCTTGTTTTTTATCGAATATAAAATCATCTTTCATTTCCAAACGATCATTGTTTTTAATAGATTTCAAAATGAGAATATTTTGCTCATCTTTAATTTTATTTACCCCTGTGATGCTCATTAAACGTTTCTTTAATATAGCGATATGAAGAGGAGATTCAGCAATACAAATCTTTTCTACAAGAATCTTAAGATTTTCTTCTTCATCAAGAATTTGTGCTCTTCGCTTTTGTCCTGAGTATGGTTTATATGGTACAAGCGGTAAAATTTCTTTTGTTGCTTCTTTATTAATTTTACGGTTAACAACAATATCCTTTCCTTTTGATACTAATATTTCATCTTTCTCATCTTTCTCCGCCTCTTGAATCATATCAAGTAACTTTTCAAAATTATTTTTAGGATTACGATAGAAATCAGGTGTCCAAATATGAACTAATTTCCATCCTAATGATTTTAAAACATTACGTCTAATTCTTTCTCTATCAGTCGTTGAATTCAAATCCTTATATGCTCCTCCATCGCATTCAATTCCCACAGTGAAGCGAGCTAATTGCTTATCATAAATTGCTAAATCGATACCAACTTCTTTACCGATGGTTCGATCAACCTCATAACCATAGTCAATAAGTTTGTTATATAAATAGTCGACAAATTGATCATCTTTATTCTCGCTATTTTTATTTTTATAAATTACTCTGTTTTGTGCATATTCTAGGAATCGTTTTAAGGAAATGACGCCTTGGGCATTAGTTTTGGAAAGATTGATATCGTGCGATGTAATATTTGAAAATACCACACATTTTACTTTTGCACGAGTGATTAAAACATTTAATCTTCTTTCGCCACCCTCTTTATTTAAAGGACCAAAATCCATGGTGATATTATGGTTTTCATCATATCCATATCCAATAGAGATAAATATTGCATCTCTTTCATCTCCTTGCACTGATTCAAGATTCTTAATAAAGAAAGGCTCATCTTTATTAGAGGAGAAATATTCTTTTATTTTTGGATCAGTACACTTCTTCATTTGATTATCAAATTCACGATATAATTCTTCTTGTTGTGATAAAGAGAATGAAGCAATTCCTAAAGATAATGTAGGATATTTCTTTGCATGTTCAAAAGCTGCCTTTATAACTTCACGAGCTTCTATTTTATTGCTACGAGTTCCTCCACGAGAATAAGTAGATTCTGGAATATATTTAAATATTAATCCTTGTTCTGGATCTTTATCATAAACAGAAGGGAATACTTTTAAGGAATGCGAATAGAATTCGTTATTTGATAAAGAAATAAGTGATTGGTTTCTACTTCTATAATGCCAACTTAATGTTCTTTGAGGAATATTACGAGCAAGAAGTAAAGTTAATATACTTTCCATGTTACTGATATCGTAATCCTCATCGTTCATCTCATCATATTTAGAAGTCATCGTATCAAAGAATGTTGTAGGTGGAAGTTGTTTAGAGTCACCAACAACGACAATTTGTCTAGCTCTTAATAAGGAACCAAATGCTTCTACTGGCCTAACTTGAGAAGCTTCATCGAACACTACAAGATCAAAAGTCATCAGTTTAGGAGGCAAGAAGGAAGCAACCGATATAGGGCTCATCATAAAGACAGGCTTGATTTTTTGTACAGTGGAACCAGTTTTTGAAAATAATTTTCTAATGGGCATTTGGTTGCGCTTCTTTTGTAGTTCACGTCTTATTATGTTCATCTCTTTAGAATTATCATTGATAGAAGGCATGCTCTCATAATGGCGATTCAATATCTCTTTAATATTTTCTACCATAAGACGAGAATCCATATCCTTGAACATAGAAATAATTCTTTCAATCTTAAATTCTTTTAATGAATTAAGTGAAGGATAAGTAGAATAAGCTTGATTGATTAAAGAATCAAAATATTCAAAAGACAACATATCATCTAAATATTCATATTTACCACTTTCTCTATGATATTCAAACAAAGGATAAATACCTAATTTTTTAAATTGTTGCTTAAGTGCATTATATCGAACCACTTCTACGATGGAGTCAGCGTTATTTTTCCATGATGATATAACTCTTCTTAATTCGATAAATGGCATATCTTCATACCAAGAAGCATATTCAAAACGTTTGGAATAATCATATTTTGAAAATGTAAAGAAATCTTCTAACTTTTCAATGAAATCACCCTTTTTATCTAAATAGCGTTGTTCAAGTTCCTCTAATTTATCACATTTTTCTTCATCTTGAATTACGCTTCTTGTTTGGGAAAGAATAGAATAAGAATTAACTTCATCTAAGAATTCTCTAGTAGGTTTTAAGACATCCTTTATATCCTTCCAAGAAGTATCGAACATTCCTTTATATAATTCTTTAAATAAATATTTAAGTCTATCTTCATTATCTTTTAGTAGTTTATAAGCTTTTAAGAATGCATATAAATTATCTACTTTGTAAGATGAGAATGTTTCATCTCCAAAATAAGAAGCAAGTTCCTTCTTCAAATCTTTGGCTTTGTTTTTCTTAAAGAAGCTTAAGCTATTATATTTTTCATATGTTTCTAGATATTCTTCATAACGATATAATGCATCTTCTTTATATCCTAAAGCCATATTTCGTAAAGAAGTTATTTTCTCCCCTGTGAGGATTAATTCATCTAATTCTTCTTTGTTCTTAACTAAAAAAGTATCCGCGCAATTAATCTTGGAAATGATTTGATATTTCTTAATTGCTTCAATAGAATTAATTATTCTTCCTGAATCAAATAGCGTATTGATAGTCTTATTACCAAATATTGCTCCCATTTCATTAATTGTCGATATAAGAGCATTCAAAGAATCATCTAAATCAGAAATCTTCTCTTTGATAGATACTTGTTCATATGGTAAGCATTCTGTCAAATTAACCCCATAAAAAGGATGTTTTTCAATCTTACCAACATATGAGATTAAAGATATATATTCTTTTACCACTTCTAAACGTGATGAATATTCATCATACGACCATGTTTCAATAGAAGGTATTTTAATACGTGGGAAGTGGATGTTATTTGAATCCATTTTTTCTTTTAATTTTAAAGCTTCTCCACAGATATCCACTAGAGTTAGTTCGCTTCTTCCAATCGGTTCATTAACAATATCTTTATATTGGTCTAATTCATTTTTCGTTGCTAGATATTTTTCATTTAGCAAAGTATCATCGTTCATTTTCACTTCGCCTAGATTTAAAGTAGCTTCAATCGATTTTAATACATCTTTTTTATTGGCTTTTTGTGAGTGTAGTTCTAGCACTAAATCACCTAAGCCTACTTTTTCTAAACGCGTTTTGACTACATCAAGGGCTGCCATTTTCTCAGATACAAATAAAATCGATTTATGATTAGCTACTGAGGAAGCAATAATATTGGTAATCGTTTGTGATTTACCAGTTCCAGGAGGTCCTTGGATAACCATATTTTTTCCTTGGTTAATGTCATATATTACTAAAGCCTGTGAAGAGTCAGCATCAACAACATTAAAAATAGTATTAGGGTCAAGATTTCTTTCTACTTCATAACTTGGAGTAAGTTTATCATCAAAATTGGTCAAGAATAAACGTTTAAGAACGCTATTTTTTAATTTTCCATCTTCTTCTAACCAAACATTTAGATCTAAATCTTTATACATTAAAAATTTTGCATATGAAAAGAAGTCAAACGATCCTTTAGTGGTTTCAATTTCCCAAGTGGTATAACCAGCTTTAGCAACGTTATCACTTACAAAGCGGAAATATTCATCAATGCCTTTAATTTCTTCTTCGTAATCATAATCAATATTGATATTAAATTCAGTTTGCATCTTCGTGATTAAAGATACATTAAGACGGATTTCTTCTCCTGAATAACAAATATAATATTTATCCCCTGCATCCATCTTTTTCATTTCTACAGGAACTAGTATTAATGGGGAACGATAATAAGTATCATTGTACTTTTCTTTCCACTTCAAAAATCCAAGTGCTAAGAACAAGATGTTTGCACCTTTCTCCTCTATAAACATCTTTGAGGAACGATAGGTTCTTACTAATCTACTTCTTAATTTCTTTTCATCTAGTCCTGCATAAAGTTTAGAAGGATTATTAGTGGGTTCCTTAGAGAAAGTGATATTCTTTCCTTCATTAACTAAATAATCAAAAACATCGGAAGCGTTAATGGATGGAAATTCTAATCCTGTCGCCGCTCTTAAGCGATAATTGATAAGAGGATTCTTTAAAGAAAGATCTAGAAGTTCCTTTCTAGCCACCTCAAACTTTTCTTCAATATTATTCATAGAAAAAGCCCTCCTTAATTCTTATTATAATCTTTGTCTATCATTTTAAAAATGGTAAAAAATTTTTTTTATATAAAAAACAACGATAAACTATCGTTGTCTATTCTTCATTCTCTTCCTTTTTTATTTTATCGTAATATTTTTTTCTTTCTACTTTATTTAATTCATCTTCGGCAAATACCTTATTTAGCGCTCTAAAAAGAGGAATCAAATAAGGGATAATTTTCTTATCTTTCTCGTTCCATAACTTATATAGAATCAACACTATTAAAAGACAAACACTTAAGACACCCGCTAAAACGATAGCTACTATTCCTTCTATAGGGATGACTTCATCGGATAAAATTTTTAAATTACTTAATAACATACTTCTTCTCCCAATTTGTTATATTATACAGCCCTTAACTATTTTATTTCATTAATTATTGCTGTGAAATTATAAATTAGATATTGATTGTAGAAAGATAGATTTAATTTTTGATCAAAATCCTCTTTATCCTTCTTATCCACTTCCTTGCCATTTATGTAATCTATTAATAAACTCTTTTCATTTTCCCATAAAGATTCTCCCACGCCACTTTCCACATAAGCAACTTTTCTTCCACTTTTAGAAAATGGATCTTTTTCCATCTTTACTACAAATTCATAAGGATCTTTATCACCATATTTAATAACAAAAGATAAAGTCTTCTTCACGTTTATATTATATAAATTATATTTTTTATAATCGTTTTCTTTAGAAGTATATTCCACTCCATCTTCATCAACAATGGAAAAAGAATGTTCAAACTCTGCGCCCAAACATACAAGCATCATCGTTCCAACCTCTTTTAAAGAAAAATCATCTTTAATCAACATGACACGGTTAAATTTATCTTCATATCCTTTTAAGTATACTTTAAAGCGTCTTACTACCATCCTTTTAATCTCCTAAGTATATAAATAATATCATTTTTTTAATAGAAATGATATATTTAATAAAGGTGATGAAAATGGACGAACAACTTTTTAAACGCTACAAAAGATTAAGAGTAGTATATGATCTTTTATACAACCAATGTGATGAATTTTTCTTTTCAAAACAAAAGTTTTATCTTTCGCAAAATAATGGAATCCATGAAGAAGTAAGAGGAATAAACTCTTCTTTTACACTATATTCATCTTTAAAATTTGAGCAACCTAATGAAATAGAATTTTT
>JALFBO010000077.1 GCA_022772105.1 Erysipelotrichaceae bacterium
AATCTCTTATAGACTTTTGGTAATTCGCTCATAATTTATTCTCCTGATTTATGACTTTCATTTTATCATAGAATCGATGAAATTAAATTATTTTGTTGACAATATAGTAGTTTTACTTTATATTTATTAATGCAATAGGAATCGGGCGTTTAGCTCAGCTGGGAGAGCATCTGTTTGACGTACAGAAGGTCAGGGGTTCGAACCCCTTAGCGCCCACCATTTCTAAAGAACTTACGCAATAAAAATTATTGCGTTTTTTTATTCCTTTTTGCACTTATTAAGATCAAATTTCAAGCCGTCGGTATACGCCAGTATACGGTATACGTCAAAAAATAGCCCTAAAAATAAATGAAGAGACACATAAAATCTCTTCATTTTTTGTATGCGTCCGCCATTTTCCACCAGGTGGATTTCAACCCCACTTTAACGATGGCAAGGATAGAGCATCTTCTTTCTTTATCCGGTTTTCTTATGGAAACGTCAAAATAGTTTGCAAATTAATAATTTGCACCTATATTCTATGAATATTGTTTTTCCTGAATAAAATAAATCGACCAATTGACAAAAATGTAGAATTCTACAAAAAAATCAAATGTAAGAATTGACTAAAATTTTTAATTATTATAAAATGTAATTGACAAAAGTGTAGAATTCTACGAAAAAGGTGATTGTATGATAAAGCGTGAAAAATACCTGAATGAATTAATTAAGGCAAAGAATGATGGATTTCCTAAAGTGATAACAGGAATTAGAAGATGTGGAAAATCATTTTTACTTAAAGATATATATTCCAGTTATCTAAAGCAAATTGGAGTTAAAGAAAATGAAATAATATTAATAGAGCTGGATGATGATAAAAATTCTAGACTTAGAAATCCAATTGAACTTGGTAATTACGTTAGAAAAGTAACTGCCAATAATAAGATGAATTATGTCATATTAGATGAAATTCAAAGAGTATATACTATAATTAACCCAACTCTAACTGAAGGTAAGATTGTTTTGGCAAAAGCAAATGACACTGAAACAATCTCATTTGTTGATGTTGTTTTAGGGTTATCTCATGAGAAAAATATTGATTTATATATTACGGGCTCTAATTCTAAAATGCTTTCTTCCGATATAGTCACTGAATTTAGAGATAAGGCTACAAATATTTATATGTCTCCATTGTCATTTGAAGAATACTATAATTATGTCGGTGGATCAAAAACGGAGGCATTATACTCATATATGCAATATGGAGGAATGCCACTTGCAGTATTAAAAGAAGAGAATGATAGAAAAGACTATCTATCAAACCTATTTAAAACAACATATTTTAAAGATATTATAGAACATAATAAATTGACAAAATCCGAGTCGTTAGATGAACTTTGCAATATAATAAGTAGTTGTACTGGAGATTTAATAAATTCAGAAAAAATTGCAAATACATTTAAAAGTGTTAAACATGAAGATATTAATAAACAAACTATTGATAAATATATTAACTTCTTTGTTGATGCTTTTTTGTTAAAAGAAGCAAAAAGATATGATCTTCGTGGAAGAAATGAAATAGGTGCATTAAGAAAATATTATTTCTTGGATACGGGTTTAAGAAATGCAAGATTGAATTTTGCATATTCTGATGAAGGAAAACTTCTTGAAAATGTAATTTTCAATGAGCTGATATATAACGGATATTCTGTTAATGTAGGAACATTTGATAGTATAGAGAAAGATAAAAATAACAAGTCTATTCGAAAAACAAATGAAATTGATTTTTATGCTAGAAAAGGTAATAGATATTTTTATATACAAGTTACTGATAATATAAATGATGCTGCAACAAGAGTAAGAGAATATAGGCCATTTTATATGATTAATGATCAAATCCTAAAGATAATTGTTATAAATAAACCAATTTCTGAGACACGAGATGAAAATGGTTTTACTATTATTGGTGCTGCAGACTTTATGCTTAGATTTATTAAGTGATATTTTGAAAATAAATAACTCTGTTTTGAAAGAAATAATGTTCCTTTCCA
>JALFBO010000033.1 GCA_022772105.1 Erysipelotrichaceae bacterium
GTACATGCAATAGAAGCATCAATATCACCACTTAATTTACCATCAAATGGACGACTCCAACATTCTTCTTTTTGATAACATATAGCGATGATACATTGAGAATTATATGTACAAGAAGTTGCTTTCTTAACTTTTTCAAGAGCCTCTCTGTCATTGATAACAACAAAACGTAATGGCTGTTTATTTTTTGCCGAAGGAGCAAGTCTTCCTGCCTCTATAATCAATTCTAATTTTTCTTTTTCTACTAGTTGATGAGAAAAACTTCTACAAGAATATCTTTCTCTTGCTAAAGATAAAAAATCTTTCATAAATTACCTCCAAAAGTGAAAAAGAGTAAATTTTTACTCTTTATCCATGTCTATTTATTTTTATTTGCGATTTCTTGATCAAAATGAGCCATCGCTTTCTTGATGATTTCTTTGGCTTCTTTTGCACCAAGAACTTTAGTAACAGAAGTTTTCTTTCCTTCTAATTGTTTATAAACTTTGAAAAAATGGCAGATTTCTTCACTCATATGAAGTGGCAAATCAGAGATATCTTTATAACAATTTAAGAAAGGATCATTGCTGCATACAGCGATAATCTTTTCATCGTTTTCATCGTTATCTATCATTTGTATAACACCGATAGGATAACATTTAACTAAACATAATGGTTGAATCGATTCTTGACATAATACTAATACATCAAGAGGGTCATTGTCCCATCCATAAGTAAGAGGAATAAATCCATAATTTTCTGGATAATGAGTAGATGTGTATAAAACACGATCTAATATCAATCTACCTGTTTGCTTATCTAACTCATATTTCATTTTGCTTCCTTTAGATATTTCAATGCAAGCGATGAATTCATCTTCATTAACACGTTCTTTTGAAAGATCTTTCCAAATATTCATATTATTTCCTTTCTATGCTTCTTGAAGCAATAATATCCACGCCTAAATTTAAAATATTGCTTATTAGCACTTGACCATTTGTAATAGGAGCGGTTACTTTAGTTTTATGAATTACATCCATAACATCAAAAATATTTTCTTTAGGAATAGGAGAAGAAGTAACGCAAGGTACACGATTAATCTTACCACCCTCAACGCTTATAGTCGAAGTAATAGTACGTGTAGGATGAGTTATCTCATTTAAAGCATACACTTTACCACGAGGACAAAAATTACCTGTAACGTTATTATTATCATCAACTTCTAGATGACACCCTCTTGGGCATACAATACAAATTAAACTATGCATCAACAACCTCCAAAGAAATATTTTCTTTATTAATTAATAAATCTTTACTTATTGTAATAGTTTCCATCTCTGCTGGAAGCATATAAGGTTTTCTTATCTTCTTAATCAATGTTTCTCCTTGATATACGTTGATTTGAGAAGTTTTAAATGGACGAGAAACGCGGAAAGATATTGTTATATCTTCAATATTATTCACATTAACTTTATTAGGCAAAACATAATTTACACATGTCTTATTTTCAATGTTAATATATGAAGAAGCATCTAATCCACTTAATACATATTTGGCAGCATTTCTTCCAGCCTTATATCCCTCTAGAGAAACAAAATCGACTAGATCATGAACGTGTAAAGAATTGCCACATGCAAATATTCCATCTATTGAAGTTTGTAAAGATTCATCAACAAGTGGTCCTCTTGTTTTTGGATTCATTTTAACGCCAAGAGGAACAAGCAATGGGTTATTTGGAAGTAAACCGACGGATAGAAGAAGTGTGTCACATTCAAATTCTTTTTCACTTCCTTCAATGTACTTCATAGAAGAATCAACTTGCGCAATGATAATCTTTTCTACATGGCCCTTCTTACCAACAACTTGTTTAACAGTGTGTGATAAATACAAAGGAATGTCATAATCGTTTAAACATTGAACAATATTTCTATTTAACCCATTAGAGTAAGGCATTAATTCGGCAACACCAAGTACTTTCGCACCTTCAAGAGTCATTCTTCTTGCCATGATTAAGCCAATATCTCCAGATCCTAAAATAAACACTTTCTTTCCTACTAGATATCCATCAATATTTAAATATTTTTGAGCAAGACCTGCGGTTAAAACTCCACTTGGTCTATCGCCAGGAAGAGAAATAGCACCCGCGCTTCTTTCTCCACATCCTGTTGAAGTAACAATAGCTTTAGCTTTAATAACGTTATATCCTTCCACACTTGAAGAGTAGCAAATCTCTTTGTTTAAGGAAATGCTCATAACAAATGTTGATGTTTTAACTTCAATTTCTGGTCTTTCCTTAAGTTTATCAATAAATAGGGAAGCATATTGAGGTCCTGTTAATTCTTTTTTAAATGTTTGAAGTCCAAAGCCATTGTGAATACATTGAAGTAGTATTCCTCCAAGATAATCTTCTTTTTCAATGATAAGAATAGAGCGAAGTCCATTATCATATGCGCTAAGTGCGGCCGCTAAACCGGCTGAGCCCCCTCCAATAACTACTAATTCGTATTCCTTCATATTAATTTTCCTCCTTGTTGAGGTCTTTAACAAATAAGTGCGATTCACTTGTTGAATAAAGAATATCCATAGGATCTTTGTTTAATTCTCTTGCTAGGATACGAACTACTTCTTCTTGACAGAATCCACCTTGACATTTTCCCATACCTGGTCTAATTCTTTTCTTAACTCCTTTAACTGTTGTGGCACCACAATTACGTCTAATAACATCAACAATCTCGCCTTCGCTAACTTTTTCACAACGACAAACAATATGACCAAAACTCTTATCTTTTTTCACTAGTTCATTTTTTTCTTCTAGACTCATACGACTTAATTTAACCGCTTTTCTTCTTCTTGGATTCCATGATTCTTTAAGTTTTTTATCTTTAATCATATCTTCTACCATTTTTGCAATAGCAGGGGAAGAAGCAAGTCCTGGAGATTGTATACCAGCGACATTAATAAATGAAGGAGAAGTCTCTTCAATAATAAAATCATTATTATCAGAATAAGCTCTTAAACCAGAAAAGGTTCTAATTTGTTGAGGATATTGAGGATCATCAACAAGGCGAAGAACTTGATTCTTAATTTCGCTTAATCCTTTTATTGAGGTTGATACATCATCGCGCTCATCAACAAAATCAGCACTTGGTCCAATTAAATAATTAAAATGTGTTGTAGGAGAAAATAACACACCTTTTCCTTTCGCGGAAGGTACGTTGAATAGAGTATGCTTTACATAATCCATACTGAAGTGATCAAGAATAGAATATTCACCTCTTCTTGGGATAATATCAAAAGAATGTTCATTGACCATTTCATTAACAATATCAGCATATACGCCAGAAGCATTAATGATCATCTTCGTCTCATATACTTTATTTTGCGTATGTACGATAAATTTATTGTCTTTTCTTTCAATAGATTTCACCTCTTGGTTTAAAGCAAGTTCTACACCATTATCCATAGCATTTTCCATACTAGCGATAGTGAGTTCAAAAGGATTGATAATACCTGCAGTTGGAGCAAGTAAACCTTTCAAAGCTTGCGAGGTAACATTAGGCTCAATTTCTCTTAATTCTTCTTGAGAGAGTAATTTAACCTCTACGCCATTTTCTTTTGCTCTTTCCATCAATTTGTTTAATTCTTCAACTTCCTCTTCATTATTTGCAAGAGTGATTGAACCAATGCGCATAAACTCAACATCAAGTTCATCGCAAAGCTTATCAAACATTTTGTTACCTTCCACATTTAATTTTGCTTTTAAGGTGCCAGGTAGAGGATCGTATCCTGAGTGAACAATTGCGCTATTGGCACATGATGTTCCTTCACATACATCCGCCTCTTTTTCAAGAACAATTATTTTCTTTTCATATTTGGACAAGTTTCTTGCAATAGAGCAACCTATAACTCCTCCACCAACAATTAAAATATCGTACATAGCATTTCCTCTCTTATCTATCTTTTATGATACCATACCAAAAGATAAAGAAAAAGATTGAAGATGGTGATAATTTCATATATAAGAATTAAAAAAGCTCATAAAAGTCATTTTGACTTTCATAAGCTTTTATACGAATAAACTCTTATTAAATTAACTACGCTCTAGTAGAAAGACGAATATCGATAATTCTTTTTAAGATATCATCATCCTTTTGAAACTTCCCATATGCGTAGTGACGGGTTTTGTTCCATTCGCAAATTAGAATCGCACCATCTTGATGTTCAAGCATAAATAATCTTGCATTATCTTGATTTTTATCTAAAGAAACGATAACGAAATGACAAAATGGGGACTTAATATCTTTTTCTGGCATCTTAATGATTTGGAAAAACCATTCTTCTTGATACTTGACTAAATCAACATGAAAATCTTCTTTTTTATAAGGATTTTCTTGCTTCATATTTTCCGCAGCTTGCGCATAAATATCAACTAATAATTCTTCTTTTCTTTGTCCTAAAGCATTAACGAAATCTTTAGGTGATTGTTCTAATAAGCTAGGTAAAACAACATGTTCTACATAATAACGAATATCCATTTATATCTCCTTCAAATAAGTCATTTATATTTTAACTAATTTACTTAACTATAGCAATTATCTTTTAAAGCTATCGTAATAATCATCGATCATCTTTAATCTAGATAAAGGTATTTCTTTAGCAATTTCTTTATATTCCTCGAAGTAACGATGCACTAAATATTCATCACGTTTCTTATATGTTCCCTCTGAATATATTTTTCCCAGTCTAAAGAATGCTTCTGGGACTTTTTCTTTTGAACATTTTAAATATATATCAAAAGCTTTATCCTTATTTACTAATACTTCTTCTCCTTTTTCATATAGTAGGCCAAGAAGCATCATTCCGTTTCCTCCCTTTTTCAATTTTGATAGAAATGAAACTGACTTTTCGATATCTTTAGTTAGTCCTAATGTACCTTGGTAATAAGCTATCCCTAATTGTTCAATCGCCTTTTCATTTCCTAAAGAAGCAGCGTAATTATAGCAAATAACACCTTTAGAATAATCTTTATTAGCGATATAAGTCTTTCCTAAGCGATAAAGAGAAGAAGACACTTCTTCTTTGTTTTCACCTAAAAAAGAAAGATTATCTTTATGTTCTTCAAAAAGATTAAATAATTCCTCAAGGAAATTATTCTTGCAATAATAAGAGAAAAGATATACTAGTGATTTATTTTTATACTCTTCATTATTAGAATACTCCAAAACCTTTTTTGCGTAATGAAGTTTAAACTTATCATTGACACCTTTTTTATCTAAAATAGCACTACACTCTAACCATGGTATTTCAAAATTCACCGCATCGATAAGATATTGACGCGCTAAAAGATAATCAGGATTTCCATCAAGTAAACCATTTTGATAGATATAATATCCTAAAAAAGATGTTCCTAAAAATATATCATCTTGTAGATACGCTTTTCTTACAATCTTTATCGCTTCATCAACATCTTTCTTATAGAACAAACAAATCTTTGCTGCCATATAATAACAAACAGAAGCAAATTCATTCTTTTTATCTTCAGCGTAATACAAAAATTTATCTATTATCTTAGAAAAATTATATTCCTTTTCTTTACTGAACCAATCGCAAATCAATTTAGCGCTTTCTACAGCCATCCCATTAAATGGTTTTATTTCATAAGAGACTTTAACTACATCATCCATCTGATGATTTCCAAACGCTACAATCAATTTTTTCTTTACTTCTACATCCATTACTTATTCCTCTTTGATTTTCTAATTTTAATTAATTTATTAACAAAATCACCAACCCCAGTAGATGATCTATTCGTTACTTCATCACATAAATCTTTTAGTGATTTAGGAGCAAGTTTCATAGCAACTTTATATGAACAAACATTTAATAAGTCTAAATCATTAGGTGAATCCCCAATCCCTATCAACTCCTCTTGCTTAATATTTTCTATTTCCATTAACTTTAAAGCAATCGTTCCTTTTGTTGCTCCTTTTTTAAATAATTCAACATATTCATTATGGTGAATTATAGCAAAATCTTGTAGTTTTGCATCAATTCTATTATCCATTCCTTTCCAAAGATCAACTTTGGTAATAGGATTTTCTTTGATTTTTTCTTTAATCTCATCACAAAAGATATTAAATTTTTTCTCATCTAAATTCTTAATTTCTTCTTTTTTACAATAGAGTGTACCTTTTTCTCCTTCAAATTCTATGGAAGATCCTACGTTTTTTGCCACTCTAAAAGCTTGTACAAGAGATGAATAAGGAATTTCATCGCGATAAATAACCTCGCCTTTTTTCTCGATGTAATTAGCAGCACAAATAATATAATCCCAATCAATTTGAAGAGCTTCTTTTGGTAGATTTCCTCTTGACCTTCCTGTATTTAATATGAATTTATATCCTTCTTTTTGAGCTTTTTTAATTGCTCTTTTATTTTTAAATGAAATTTTATTTTGGAAACAAAGTGTTCCATCATAATCGATCATTACATGATATAGAATATCTTTTTTTAATTCTGACATAGGGACCTCCTAAATACATTTATTTTATATAAAATAACTTTTATTTACAACAATATAAAACTTATATATCACGTTTAACTTATACTAGTTTCAAAAGAAAACCAAATTAAAAGAAAAAAGGTAACTTTCGTTTTACTAATGACCTATTTTCTAGTATTATTATTAAGTGTGATTAAATACTTCTAATCACAAAATTATCAAGGGAGATTTATAAAGTATGGAAAACAAATATGACGTCGTCATAGTGGGAGCTGGACCAACAGGTATCTATTCTGCTTATGAATTAGTGAAATTAAAACCTGGTATAAAGGTTATGTTAATTGATAAAGGAAATGACATCTATCATAGAAATTGTCCAATTCTTGCTAAAAAATTAAAACAATGTCCTACAAATTTAAAAGGTGAAAATCAATGTTATCCATCATGTGCAATGACTTCAGGCTTTGGAGGATCTGGCGCTTATTCTGATGGTAAATTTAACATTACTAGCGAATTTGGAGGATGGATGCAAAACTATCTTCCTGATGATTTAGTCATGGATTTAATTAAATATGTGGATTCTATTAACCTAGCGCATGGAGCTCCACAAGAAATAACAAATCCTTTTACTAAAGAAGTATTTGAAATCGAGAAAAAAGGTATCGCTCACGGATTAAAATTATTAAGAAGTGAAGTTAGACATTTAGGAACGGAAATAAATCTAGAAATCTTAAAATCTATTTACGAAGAACTAAAGAAAAATGTCACATTCTCATTTAGAAGAAACGTCGAAGAAGTTCTTATCGAGGATAATGCTGTAAAAGGCATCGTTTTTGAAGACGGTGAGAAAGTATTCGCCGATTATGTTCTTCTTGGAGTGGGAAGAAATGGTTCTGAATGGTTAGCAAAATGTTTAAGAAAACATGGCATATCATTCTCTAACAACCGCGTTGATGTTGGCGTAAGAGTTGAAACAAACGATATCATCATGGATGAAATCAATAAATATTTGTATGAAGGAAAATTTATTTTCAACACATCTGTAGGTACTACTGTAAGAACTTTCTGTTCTAATCCTTCAGGTCATGTAGTCGTGGAAAATCATAATGGTATTATGGTATGCAATGGTCATGCTTATCACGATCCAAAACTAGGTTCTAAAAACACAAACTTTGCTCTTCTTGTCTCTTTAGAATTCGACGAGCCATTTAAAGATGGTAACCAATACGCTTATGATGTTAGTAAACTAGCTAATCAATTATCAGGTGGAGGAGTTATTGTCCAAAGATATGGCGATATCAAAAAAGGAAGAAGATCAACAGAAAAACGTATAAATGAAGGATTTGTTAAGCCAACATTAAAAGAAGCAGTCGCAGGTGATTTAGGCCTTATTTTACCATACAATGTAATGAAATCATTAATCGAGATGACAGAAGCCTTAGATTCAGTCACTCCAGGTATTGCAAATGATCATACCTTATTCTATGGAGTAGAAGCAAAATTCTATTCTGATCGTCCTGAAGTTAATGAACATTTCCAAACAAAGATTGAAAATCTTTATGTTGGAGGAGATGGCGCTGGAATTACAAGAGGTTTAGCGCAAGCTGGTGCTTCTGGAGTATGGGTAGCACGTGACATTATTGATAAGATAAACGCAAAAAAATAGTGTAAAGGGCCCTCTTTACACTTTTTTTATGAAGAAAGCAATTTATGCTTAAAATATATTTCATAAAATGATTAAATAAATTTGACGATAAAAGAATTCGTAGAGCAAACTAACGCTATTTAAGGAGGTATAAATTTATGGCAAAAACAGTCGTAGTAATTGGTAGTGCTTGGGGAGATGAAGGAAAAGGAAAAATAACTAACTATTTAAGCAAGCAAGCAGATTTAGTCGTTCGTTATTCAGGAGGAGATAATGCTGGTCATACAATCGTATTAGATGATGCAGTTTATAAATTACATATTGTTCCTTCTGGTATCTTTGATCCAAATACTAAAAATATATTAGGAAATGGTTGTGTAGTTAATCCAAAAGCTTTATTAGAAGAAATTGAAGCTTTAAAGAAAGCAGGATTTAGCTGTGACAATCTATATATTTCCGATCGTGCCAATGTATTATTTGATTATCACAAAATTTTGGATGGATTAAAAGAAGAAAGACTTGGTGCTAGATGCATAGGAACCACTAAAAAAGGCATTGGTCCTTGCTACACTGATAAGATGGCACGTGATGGTATTAGAATGTGCGATTTTATTTCTCCAGATTTTAAAGATATTTTAAAGGAAACATTGATCATTAAAAATGACGAATTAACTCACTTTGGTGCTTCACCAATTGATTTTGATTCCTTCTATGAAGAATATCAAGCGATCGCTGATAAGATTAGACCTCTAGTATGTGATACTGTCACTTTAATTAATGAAGAAATTAATAAGGGAAAGAAAGTTTTATTTGAAGGAGCTCAAGGAACTTTACTTGATATTGACTTTGGAACATATCCTTTCGTCACTTCATCAAATCCTACTGCCGGAGGAGTATGTACAGGAACCGGTGTTGGTCCAACCAAAATCAAAGAAGTTATCGGTATTGTAAAAGCATATACCACTAGAGTTGGATCTGGACCTCTACCTACAGAATTCAATGATGAAATTTCCCAAGATATAAGAGATAGAGCTCACGAATATGGAGCAACTACAAAAAGAGCAAGAAGAATCGGTTGGTTAGATTGTGCAATCCTATCTTACTCAGTAAATATCAATGGTATGACTGGTATAGCATTAACGTTACTTGACATATTCACTGGTTATAAGAAAATTAAGATTTGCGATTACTATACATTAGATGGCAAAGTTTTAAAAGCTCCATGTGCTAAAATTGAAGATTTTGCTCGTTGTAAGCCTCATTTTATAGAAATGGATGGTTGGGAAGAAGATATTACTAAAGTTACTTCCTACGATGAACTACCAGAAAACACTAAAAAATATATCGAGAAAGTTGAAGAACTAACAGGAGTCCCAGTTGTAATTTTCTCAGTCGGTCCTGATACCAAACAAACCATTATTAGAAAAGAATTATATTAATCAAAGGAGAATTAAAAAAATGGCTATTGAATGTAAACACCCTCTTATTCAAACTAAATTATCAATCATGAGAGATAAAAAAACATCCTCAAAAGAATTTAGAGAATCCCTAACTGAAATTGGTTCATTAATGTGCTACAAAGTATTTGAAGATTTAGAAGTAGTCGATGGAGAAAATATTGTAACTCCAACTAACGCTGTTCTTCCTAAAAAAGAATTAGCAAATCATATTGTTCTTGCTCCAATCCTAAGAGCGGGTTTAGGTATGGTTGATGGAGTAAGAAACATGCTTCCAACAGCACGTATTGGACATATTGGCATGTATAGAGATGAAGAAACATTAATTCCTCATGAATATTATTTCAAACTTCCAGAAGTAGATAATCCATTAGTAGTATTAATCGATCCAATGCTAGCTACTGGAGGATCTGCAGTTGCCGCCATTGATGCTATTAAAAAAAGAGGCTATAATAACATTCGCTTTATGTGTTTAGTGGCCGCTCCAGAGGGTATAAAAGTCGTGGAAGATGCTTATCCAGAGATAAAGATTTATTGTGCTGCAATCGATGAAAAATTAAATGAACATGGTTATATTCTACCAGGTCTAGGCGATGCTGGTGATAGAATTTTTGGTACAAAATAATGATGAATGAAGATATAGAAAGAGTATTATACTCTCACGATGATCTCGTACAAGCTTGCCACAAAGTAGGAAAACAAATTTCACAAGATTATGAAGGAAAAACTCCAATTCTAATCGGTTTATTAAATGGATGCATACCATTTTTCGCGGAACTTATTAAACATATTGAAATTCCAATGCAAACAGAGTTTATGCAAGTAAAATCATATTTTGGAGGCACAGAATCTTCTGGAAAAGTTAAGATTATTTCAAATATCAACTTCCCAATTGAAGGAAGAGATGTCATTGTATGTGATGATATATTAGATACTGGAAGAACTCTTGTCCAAATTAAAAACATGCTATTAGCACAAGGAGCAAATAGCGTTAAAATATGTTGTATGTTAAACAAAGTTGATGCTCATAAGGATTTAAACTTAACTATCGATTATGTTGCATTAGAAGTTGAAAACCAATTTGTTGTAGGATTTGGTTTAGATTACAATGAACTTTATCGTAATTTACCATATGTAGGTATTTTAAAGGAAGAGATTTATAAAAAATAAAATTACAAATTTTACCTCCTATTTTTTCATTAATTCGATGATATCTATCTTTTTAATTCTTGAGTATGAAATTAATAAAGAGAACAAAGATATAATTATCAAAATAATAAACACAACTATATGAATTAATGGTGAAAAAACAAACAATCCTTGTGAATAAATATCTCCATTAATTGATAATATGTTTAAAATTAAAATAATAATACTAGAACCTATAATTGAAATAAAAGTGATAACGAAAGAATCAAACAAGGAATCAATTCCATATATCAAGCCGAATTCTTTATCACCTATACCAAGAGATTTTCCTATACCAATATTCTTATAATTCATTTTTATGGTCAATTTAGCGAAAAAATAAATCATTAATAGCAGCATAAAAAATACAATTATACTGGCATATACAAAAAGATTTCCAACAACCTTGATATAGGAATTTGTTTCCATAATATAAAATGTTGCCTCACTTAAAAGATATATTTTTTTATCATGCAACTTATTTATTATCTCTTTTGCTTTTTTTTCGTTAGAAAATGATAGAGAATAATTATCAGCTTCTTTCAGTTGTATCTCTTCTTGATTTAATAAATTTGAGGAAAAATATATTTCACATTCTCCAGAAGGAATAATTCCCTTGATTTTAAATGAACCTTTAATGTTCTTTTCATCGAAATGTAAATCCAAATCTACATATGTATTAACATATTTTTTTATTTCTTCATATTGTTGTTCTGGATCATCATAGTAACTAACATCAGCAAGTTTATATAATGCACCTGTAGTTAGAACAATTTCATTTTCTGCATCTACATTTGAATTTCCCCATGAAAGAGACAAATCAGCACATTTATTTTCATTAAGCAATTTAAAACTTTGGCCTTTATTATCAAAGCTTTCTATCTTCGAATTAGTGCAATTTAATAAATACTTTAGTGTAGTTTCATTCATATATACAATATCCGCTAGAGATGACGAAAGTAAATAATCTTGTATGTATTGATCTTTTGCATAAAATTTTCGATCATAAATATCTTTTATATATAGTTTTTCACCAAATACATCTAATTCCTTACCTTTTGCTTCTTCATATGAAGAAATAGCAAGCGCATTTTTTAGATTATCCACTTCATAGTCAGATGGAATAATATCATGATCGGCCAAATCATTATCGATTATTACATTTTCAAATATTGGTAAAAAACTATCAGTATCAAAGAATTGATTAAGCGTAAATTCGTATCTATACACTTTTTTTACATCAACATATTTTTTATATTCATTTAAAATGATATCCACATTCTTTAAAGAAACTTTGTCTATATAGTTTCCTTCTTCACTTGTTAAAAAAATGGCTCCATCATATTTTGTTTGGATTCTAGCTTCATTAAATTCCTTATCAAAAGAAGAATAATAAAAACATAATGTTAATAAAATCGATAAAATTGCACTAAAAATTATTGAAAATATTTTTCTAAATTTTTGTTTATGAGTAAATATCGTTTTGTAATACATTATTGTACTAAAATTTATTTTTGATTTTTTTATATTTAATTGTTTAGGAAAAAATCTTTCTTCATCTTGTTCTAAAAGAATTTTTCCATATTTAATATGAATAATTTTCGTGGCATATTTTTCCGCTAAATCATTATCATGTGTTACAACAATGACTAATTTATCTTCAGCAATTTTTTTCAATTGGGAAAATACCAATTCTGAATTTGCTTCATCAAGTGATGCAGTAGGTTCATCCGCTAAAACAACACTAGCATTTTTTATGTATGCTCTTGCAATAGCTACTCTTTGTTTTTCGCCTCCTGATAAATCGCAAACATTCTTATTTTTCAAATTGAAAATATCAAATAATTTTAAGGCTTGATCAATTTCTTTATCTGCTTCTTCTTTTTCATAGCACACTAATTTTAAATTATTATCCACGGTTGTATTTTCTATCAAATTATAATTTTGGAAAATAAAACTAAAGTAATTCTTTCTTAATTCTTCCCATTCATTATTTGACAAATTTGATGTATCACATCCATCGATTTCATACATTCCTTCTGTTGGAGAAATAAAACCCGCAAGAACATTTAATATCGTAGTTTTCCCTGACCCAGATTTACCAACAATTGCAATTAATCCTTTATTAGGAAATGAAAGAGAACAATCATTAATTGCTATTGTTTCATCTTTATTTTGTTTAAATTTTACTGTTAAATTTTTAACTTCTAGCATTTTTTCTTTCCTATAAATATTAAATTAATAATTTTACGATATAAATGCTAAAATTAAATATATTTTTTTCATATGTCCCCCCTAAATAATTTAATTTTATAATATCATATATATCACAATAATAATTATCAATCAATAACAAATATATCCATTGAGTTTTAATGTTTTTTTCAAAATTTATAATTTACCCATTTTAAAATACAATGGCAATTTCAAAAAAATGGCTTAATATAGCGAAAAAAGTCACAATCGAATATAATTGAAATGGTTGATCGCTCAAAATTAACCAAAATCAAAATCGAAAGGACTTTTTTCATGATTAATTATAGCAATTTTTGTCGTGATTTAAAACAA
>JALFBO010000045.1 GCA_022772105.1 Erysipelotrichaceae bacterium
ATTTTGAATAAAATAAATCGTATACAATTTTCTTTTAAAAAAATTTATGAGTGATTGTGAAAAAAGGATAAAGAGTGTATTATATATAGTTGATGAGAGGTTAGCTCAGTCGGGAGAGCGTTTCCTTCACACGGAAGAGGTCAAGGGTTCGAGCCCCTTACTTCTCACCATCGAGTATAAGTAAGGTAATCCATTAACGTGTATTACCTTTTTTATTATTTATATAGAAGGGACAAAAAATTTATTGTATGATAAAATTACAATAATTTATATGTGAGGAAAAAATGAAAAAATCAATTTTAACTTTATTATCAATTGTTTTATTAATATCATGTTCAAATAATAAAAAGGAAATCCACGCATCTACAAAGGTTGAAAATGGAGATTTTGAATCAAAATTAAACTTTTGGTATGGTAAAGGATTTAAGCATACTAATGAAATATCTTACCAAGGTGAATATTCTTTATTACTAAATTCCACATCTAATAAGGAATCATACGTATATCAAACAATAACTAATCTTAAAAATGGATATTACTATCTTCAAGCTCAAACATATCATTATGGAGACGATGACTATTGTTATCTATTTGCTAAAAACACTGAAAATATAGAATATAAAACAATGGTTCCACGTTTCATTAATGAAAACGAATGGATAAGTGCTACAGTAAGAGGAATCGAAGTTACTGATGGAAGATTAACAATTGGCGTTCGCCAACTTGGCAATAACCGTGCATATTTTGATGATTTTAATTTATATTATGAAGAAAATCAAAAGGAACAATACCCAAATCTTCAAGGGGGTTGTATTTCATGGTTAGATTGGGAAGAAGACATGGGAGCAAAGTATTATGATTTTAATAACAAAGAAGAGGATTGCTTAAAAATATTGAATGATAATGGATTAAATTTTGTTCGTCTAGAACTACACAATGATCCTGGCTCTTATAAAGATGAATATGGTAATTATTTACCCGCTAAATATAAAAATCCTGATTCTATATTTAAGCTTTGCCAAAGAGCGGCCTCTTTAAACATGGATATTGAATTATCTTTCATGTATTCCTCTTACTGGGGAAACTATCCTATACCTTCTAGTTGGGACAAACAAATAAATGAGATTGATGATTTTGAGCAAAAGATTACTAAATTAGGCGATCTATTATATTCTTGGACATATTCATACATGAATAGACTAAAGACATCAGGGATAATTCCAAAATATGTATCTCTTGGTAATGAGATTGATAAAGGAATCCTTTTACCTTATGGTTCTTCATACAATCATCCAGAAGCTTTATGTTACCTGCTTAATAAAGGATACCAAGCAGTAAAGGACGTTAGCAAGGAAACTAAAGTAGTTATTCACTTAGGTTGCAATGCTTCTGATCTACACTGGGATAATAAATATGGGGGTGGAAGATGGTTCTTTGATATTCTAAAGGATAATAATACTCCCTACGATATAATAGGTACTTCCTTTTATCCATTCTGGGCTCAAAGTGATAATGAATATGCGTCTAAATCAAAACTTGATTTACAAGATTTAAAGAAGTGGTGTGAAATGATGATCGACATCTATGATAAGGATATTCTTATTATGGAAAGTGGATATAACTGGGGAACACCTGGTCAACTAGCTAATAATGGCGCATATCAAAGCATTTATCCTTCTTCACCTAAAGGACAAAGAGATTATGTAATCAACCTTCTTAACACTGTAAAATCAGTTAAAGGAGGAAGATGCGTAGGAAGTTTATATTGGGATCCGGTCCTAGTAAGACAAGAAGGGATTGGATGGGCTTTGTATGATGAAGGAAAAGTTAGAGAAAATTGTGTGGAAACAACAACATTCTTTGATTTTTCACATAAAGCTTTACCTGTTTTAAACGCTTATAAATATAATGCCACTTCCAAAATAAAATAATTTTATTGCACCAATTCACCAAAAAAATACGTCTATTATAATGAAAGGACATCAAAGATATGAAAGAAGAAGATAGACTAAATGAAGTATTAGTTTATGGTACAACATTAAAAATACAAAAAGTCTTTGAAAAGATTTATTACCGTTACTATAAACTAGTATATTTTTGTATCAGACAAAAAGTAAAAAACACATCTGATATTGAAGAGTTGACTAATGATACCTTTGTTTCTTTCTATAATAGTCTTTTTCGCGATAGTAAAATAGAATCCATCAAAGATTATTTATGTAAAATTGCCAATAATAAAGCTATCGATTATCTAAGAAGAAGAAATATAGAAGAATGCGAATTTAACGATAATGTTAATTACAATCAAAACAATTCTTTTAATAAAGATATTTTTTCTTTCTATCAAAGTAAATGTAGTGAAGAAGAATATTATATATTAATTCATCACGTCATTTATAACGAAACATTCAAAGAAATCGCAAGAGATAAAAATGCTTCCATAAATTCTATTAAATCTACATATCGACGTCTTATAAAGAAATTAAAAGGTGAACATTATGAAAAAAATAAATAAAATTATTGATTCTAATTTAAATAAAGATTTTGCTTCTGTAAATAATAAAATTGATTATTCTCACTTTACTTTTGAAAAAAAGAAAAGTTTTAAATTACGTTATGTATTAGTACCTTCCATCTGCTTGTTTTTAATCTTTCCTTTATGTTTAATGCTAGTACCATTACTAGCTATGGTAAGAATCAATAACACTCCTAAAATCATCAAAAAGACATATTCAATTAACGAGATTAAAAAAATTGAGAGCGAATCTTTTAAATCATTAAATAAAGTAACTTATCCAGAGATCACATTAGAAAAAAAGGATTATACTGTTGACGAAGAATATGTTTCTTATATAAATAATTTTGCAAATAAAATAAATTCTTCTCTTGACCCTTCTTCGTCTAATATTGTTTATTCTCCATTAAGTTTATATGTCCTTTTAGATTTATGTTCTTCTTTAAGTAATGACGAAGAAACAATAGATCAATTTAATAATCTATTAGGTGGAAAAGAAACAAGAGAAAAAAATTATAGTGATATGTATAAAAATAATTACTATTGTACAGATAGAGGAACTACCCAAATGTATAATGGATTATTTGTCGACTCAAGTTCTTCTTTCAATCCATCATTAATTGATTCATTAACAAGGAAATATGTTGAATTATTCAGCCTTAATTTTCAAAACGATAATGATATTGATAAAATGATTTCTTGGATCGATCAAAAATTAGACGAAAAAAATTTTATTGATAGGGAAGTTTTAGATATTGATGACGAAACAATATTATACTTATTTTCTACTTTGTACTATAAAAACAGTTGGTATACAAAATTTCTAAAAGAAGATTGCTACGAAAATGTATTTTATGGTAAAGAAAAAAATACAACCGTGAAATATATGTATCACCGATATAAATCAGACCAATTATATGATTATGATACATATTATGCATTCAGGGATTATTATAATAATTCTTACTCAATTAAATATTTAATTCCTAAAGATATCGAAGCTAATATTCATGAATTGATTAAAGGAAATAATATTTTCGTGGATGATATTAATAAAAGATGTAGTTTTAAAAATGAACATACAAATAGCGAGTCTTTCTCTTATATTATCGATTTGAGCGTTCCTAATTTCCAAGCAAGTTCCCTAATCGATTTCTCAGAGATTCTAAAAAATTTAGGTTTACAAAAAGCATTTAATAAAGAAGCAAAAAGTTTCAATTATGCTTTCACTTCTTTAGATAAAGACGATTCAGTATTTTTAAAATATGTTAAGCAAAAAAACACTATAAAATTTGATGAAGATGGAACTATAGCAAAAACCATTTCAATAGCTGGTGTCGGAAAAGCCACTTCATCGGCAATTATTGAAAACACTTTTTCAGTTCGATTAAATCAACCTTTTATTTATATAATCGAAGATAGCAATGGACTTCCTCTTTATGTTGGAAGCGTAAATCAATTATAATATTAAGAAGAGGTTAGTAAAAATGGAATTACTCAAAGCTGAGGAGAAAGATATGAACGTATTAGTAACAGCATTTAAGCCTTTTAATGATCAAAAATTCAATTATTCTCAAGAGGTTTTGTCCTATATAGACAATGTTGACAAATTAATTATTGATGTTGTTTATGATGAGTGTTATTTACATTTAAAAAATCATAAAAATTTAAATACCTATGACTTAATTATCGCTCTTGGAGAAGCTCGTAGTAGAAATGAATTAACTCTAGAAGTACAAGCTAAAAACATTTCTTCCTGTAGTCTAAAAGACAATAAAGGCACTTTAAAAACCGATGAAATAATTAATCCTCTTCTTGGAGAATATTTAAAAACAAAAGTTGATATAGATAAATGTAAAGATGATATTACTTTATCTTATGATGCGGGAAAATTTGTGTGTAATAATCTTTATTTCCATCTTCTTGAAGAATATCCTGAAAAGTCTATATTCATTCATATTCCTTCTTGCTTTGACCAAGAAGATATTTATAAAAAATACGCTAAAAAGATAGAAAAGATAATTGCTAAGATATTAACTAAAAAAGACTAATTCGCAAAGTTAGTCTTTTTCATTTTTCTTTTTTATTAGTGCAATGCCATCTCCAATATCCTCTAAGATTTGTACATCAAATTCTTTTCTATTTAATAAATTCTTTTTAAATTCCTCATTCATTTTGTGAAATTTTTCTTTCTTTTCCTTCTTAGCGTTTACCCAAAAATCTTCTAACTTCATATTATCTATAATGATCATTCCCCCTTCATTTAGATTAGGAGAAAATTTATCTAAGAAATAATCATTTCTTTTTTTACTAGCATCGATGAAAATTAGATCAAATTTATCATTGATGGTAATTGTTACTGCATCATCTTCTATCATATTGATTTGTTCATTTACACCGAATTCAATGAAATTTTTTTTAGCAATTTCAGCACGTTTACTATCATGTTCTATAGTAACCACATTAATATTCTTATTTAACAAAGCTACATTGATGGAAGTATATCCTATTGCCGTGCCAATTTCTAAAAATCTAGTATAATTTCTTTCCTTCATTAAATTTAATATGAATTCAATAGTTTGTTTACGTGCAATAGGAACATAATTCTCTTTAGCATATATTTCTATATCTTTTATATCTAACATGTTATATCTCTTCTTTCTTCATCTATTATAATAAATCTTTTTATTTTGTAAATCTATTTATAAATGTAATCAATAAAGATAAATAGAAAGAATATTTTTTCTTATTTTATTATTGTATAATAATTTTGATTTACCAAATATCTTCTACAAAAAACATATTTTTACATTAATTTCATATAGTTGCAACTGCCAGTTGACATATTTCCAAGTGCGCTTGGTGGCATGCAATTTCAAATAAATGTAAATTAATATTGTCGAGGAGGAAAGAAAATGATTTTAGCGGACAAGATTATTAATTTAAGAAAGAAAAGTGGAATGAGTCAAGAAGAACTTGCAGGGAAATTAAATGTTTCCCGACAATCTATATCTAAATGGGAAAGTGCCCAATCGATTCCTGATTTAGATAAAATTATTCAATTAAGTATCATATTTGGAGTATCGACAGATTTTTTATTAAAAGATGAAATTGAAATGGAAGATGCCTATGTAGAAATTGATGTTGATCAAGAAAATGATAATAAACGCGTTACTATAGAAATGGCTAATGATTTTATTAATAAAAGATATAAAAATGCCTTTAGGATTGCTTGGGGCGTTTTATTATGTATCTTATCGCCTGTTACACTTATATTATTAAGTGGACTATGTGAATACTACCATATTTTGAGTGAAGAAATTGCTTCGGTAATAGGGTTAACTACTTTATTTATATTAGTGGCTATTGCTGTTGGCCTATTCATAATTTCTGGCAATAATACTCGTGAATATGAATTCATAACCACGAAAGCATTTGAAACAGAATATGGTGTATCAGGAATGGTTAGACAAAGAAAAAAAGAATTTCAAAACACATATAATAATTTCAATCTCATAGGAATAATATTCTGTGTTTTATCGGTTGTACCTTTGCTCATATGTGCTTTTTTAAAAGAAGAAATCTATGCAATCTATGGTGTAGTTAGTTTATTTGTAATCGCGGGAGGGGGAACATTCTTAATTGTTTATGGAGGATGCAAAATGGGTGCATTTGTTGCTCTTCTTCAAGAAGGAGATTATCAAAAGGAAAAGAAAACACAAAACCCTTTATTAAGTGCAATATCAACTGCATACTGGATGGTGACAACAATTATTTATTTGATTTGGAGCTTTGCAACATCTTCATGGGGGATAACATGGATTGTTTGGGTGATTGCAGGCATATTATATGGCGCTATTTTCCCTATATTAAATATCGCACTTAAGGATAAAAAATAATGTGAAAAAAGAAAAGTTCTTTAGCTTTTCTTTTTTATTTTATGCATGGGAAAGAAGAGGAAAATATAATTTCTTTTCTTCAACAATTTTTAAATTATCACCTAGAATAAATAAGCGATAATCTTCTCCTCCATCAAATAAAGAACAATCAAATAAATACATATCTCTTTCTAAAGGAGTAAATCCTAATTCTAAATATGAATAAGGAATATTTATATTAGCTATTATTTCTTCTAAAGAAACATCATTTTTGCCAATAATAGACTTTATTATCAATTTATTATTATCAAGCTCTAAAACCACGAATACATCAAGACTATCAATATAATAAACATCTTCAAAATATTGGCAATAAAACATCGTTAATCCAAAACGATTAATTTGCTCAAAATTGCCATAACTTATTCCTTTTTTTATATATTCAATAAATAAATTTTTTAAAGAAATATTATCTTTGTTTACTTTTATAAATTGATTCTTATTATTAATAATTTTAC
>JALFBO010000052.1 GCA_022772105.1 Erysipelotrichaceae bacterium
CTGCTTTACTCATATCAGAAAAACTTTCCCAAGATACGTGAATGGCACCAAAGATTAAAGCAGTAGCAATATATGCCGCATATCTATTCTTTTTCTTGATATTATGAAATATACCAAGACGATAAGTTATTTCTTCCGTGACTGGAGCAAAAACTACGACAAATAGGAATGCCGCTATAGGAAGAGTTGAGATAATGGTTCTAATAGATGATTCATTTTCATTTGTAGTTATGTCTGGGGATATAAAACTAGAGATAATACCCCATATATAAGAAATCATTAATAAGCCAAACCCATAACCGATACCTTTACCGATTTTATTTAGTAATTCTTCATGCTTATAAATAAATTTAAGATTACTAAAGCCGATGATAGCAAATAAAGTTACAAGGATAATAGCATAAGAAAAACAATTGATATACCCCATGATGATTTGGACTTTTTCAGGGTTAACTATTTGTAATTCTTCTATATCAAATATTAATGTGGCGATAAATGATAAAATTATGGCAACAAATTGTAACCCAGCAAACCCAACAAGAAAAAGAATGACTCCTTTGGTAAAGGAAATATCAAAATTTGAAGAAGGCTCAGTATTGTTTAGTTCATCGTTATTGCTTGAAAAATTTTCTTCCATATGTTTTCCTCCGTCTTTGTTTTATTATACAGTATAGTTCATAAAGATAGTACTAAAAAGTGTATTGTAAATACAAGTTTATTATTTTAAAATAATAAAAAGGAGATTAGAACAATATGATCAATTTTCTAGCTGACGCAGCATCTTCTGCTGCATCAATGGTGTCACTAATTTGTAATGTGATATTTTTTGTTACTATCTTTTTAATTGTTTTATGGGGATTTATTGGTTTTGTTAAAGGCTTTTGGAAATCAACTTGGTCCTTTTTATTCTTATTTATTGGAATAGTGATCATTTTCTTCATATCCCGTTACGCAGCAACTGGATTATATAATTTAAAAATACCAGCTTCCTTAGAATCTGAGGCTCTTATTTATGAAGGAGAGAAAGCAAAAACTATCGGCGAAGGACTCAAATTTATGATTTCTAATATGCTACTCAACATGGATAATTCATTAGATCCTTCTTCTTTAGTGATAGCGGTCGAAGAGATAACACTACCATTATTTAGATCAATTCTATTCTTTTTCTTACTTTTTAATTTAATTATATTTGGTTGGATTATCGATTTAATTCTATGGTTTTCATTTGGAAAATCTCTATATAAAAAATTTAAAATTGATAAAGTGAAAATGCGTCATCGTGTAGGCGGAATAGCTGTATCTATGACCAAATGTTACTTAGTCCTTATGATGATGCTTTCTCCTTGCTCTGCATTAATAAATACCTTTATCGATGCAGCAAAGAAAGGAAATGAAAAATTAGAAAGCGTGGAAGGTGCACCTGATTCATACAACACCTTGATGGCTATATTTGATTCTTATAACGACTCTGCTTTATGTAAAACATTTTTTACAATCAAGGCAGGAGAAAATACTTTTGATGTTGATTTCTTAGATTTGTTAACGCAATCAAAATTATCAAATGGAACATCATTCCACTTTTATGATGAACTTGAAATATTTTCTTCTTTAACTTTTGAAATGTTAGAAACAGGATTATTTACATCCTCTGAAGCTGTTAATATGGCTCTATTATTAAACGGAACATTTATTGAATCAACCTTTGATACTTTAGCGTCTTCTTCTTTAGCTAATTATATTTTGCCTTTATCTTTATCTCTTGTCGCCTCTTCTAGTAGCGTGAAAGAAATTTGCGATGTCTCATCATTTGATTTTTCTAAAATAGATTATTCTTCTACTTTTAAATGCTTATCTTCTGTTTATGCGCAATTTAAAGAATCAGGTATTATTGATGATTTTGTCGTTAACCCAAGTAAATTTATTGAAGAATTCTATTTTAATCCTAAATATGAAACAAAATTATGTCCTGCTTTATATGAACTTGGTAATTCTTCGTTTATGGAAGCATTTATGCCTTCTTTCTGTGCTGCTTTAGCTTCTAGTAAAAAGTTACAAGAAGATGAAAACTTAGGTGGTATTATTACTTGTTTACCAACAAATAAAGAAGAGTACGAAGATATTTCTTGGGGCGAAGAATTATCTATTCTTTATCAAATGTGCTCTACAACTGAAAAGCAATATAATGCTTATACTGGTGAACATATATATTTAAAAGATATGGCTACCATCACTTCTTCACCGCTATTTAAACAAGCACTGACTGGAATGAATGTTGATCTTACTTCATATAGTAACAATCCTTTTATTGAAGGAGGAAACATAATTGTTAAAGGTAAAACTTGCTTGTTACCTGGTTTAAAGACTTTACTTGTAGGTTCAAAAGAGGCGCGAGGATTATTAGATTCTACGATTGTTTATAAAGTATTAAATCATGCTTTACCTATTTTCTTTGAGAAAGAAGCGTTTACTTCTAAATTAAAAGAAAATGTTGATTTTAAAGGCATATATAAAAACTTAACTTCTTCATGGAGCAAAAATGATTGGAAGGAAGAAATTTCTTCTATGTTAAAAGGATTTTCACCGCTACTTGGCGCTATTGAAGATTTTACAAATGGATTTATAAGTGGTGAAGATGGAACTTCTATCGATAAAGAATTATTGTTTGGTAGCAAGGCTACATTTTCTCAAAATGTAAAAAAATTTGCTTTAGTTATCGATGAAAGTAAGCTATTAAGTACTTTTGTACCAGCTTTATATAAAGGATTTGTTGAGGATAAAGAATTATTCTTTGGTATTTCAACTAAAGATCTAAAATTTGATAATTATTCTTCTTCTACATCACTTGGAAAGGAACTTATTAAAATTGTTGATTTAGTTTTCCCAAATTTAGCAACTTTCCTTGATGTATTAAGTGAAGAAGGAAATAGTTTAAGTAAGATTTTTGAAGATCAAACTTTAGATTCGATGGAAAATCTTTTAAATGGTATTTATGAATCAGAATTATTTAATTCTCATATAGAAGGTGAAGATAATAATTTTATTAAGATAATCAAAGGTTTATTTGT
>JALFBO010000090.1 GCA_022772105.1 Erysipelotrichaceae bacterium
ACGAAAATTAGTTTTAGAAGATGGTCACGTTTTCCTAGGAGAAGGATTTGGCTCTAATGAAGAAAAAGTTGCTGAACTTGTTTTCAATACCTCAATGGTTGGATATCAAGAAATTTTATCAGATCCTTCATATTGTTCTCAATTTGTTTGCATGACCTATCCTTTAATTGGTAACTACGGATTAACAGATGAAGATTATGAATCAAAAAATATATTTATGTCTGGTTTTATTGTTAAAGAATATAATGATTTACCATCAAATTTCCGTTATACAAAAACTTTAGATGAAGTTATGGAAGAAAACCATGTAGTAGGTATTTCTTCTATTGATACTCGTGAACTTGTTCGTCTTATTAGAGATAAAGGTTCAATGAAAGCTTTAATTTGCGATATTGATAAACCTCTTGAAGAATGTCAAAAAGTTATCGCAGAATATAATTATCCTTCCGATCAAGTGTCTAGGGTATCCTCAAAAAAAATTTGGTACAGTCGTACCCCAAATCCTTTGTATAATGTCGTTGCAATCGACTGCGGAGTAAAATTGAATATAATAAGAAAACTTAATAAAGCAGGTTGTAATGTTGTAGTGGTCCCATACAATACTCCAAAAGAAGTAATTATGAAATATAAACCTGATGGATTATTTTTAAGCAATGGTCCAGGAGATCCTGAAAATGTAAAAGAAGTAATCGAATTAGTTAAAGAATTACGAGGAGTTCTTCCAATTCTTGGCATTTGTTTAGGTCACCAAATAATAGGATTAGCATATGGAGCTAAGACATATAAAATGAAATTTGGGCATCGTGGTGGAAATCACCCTGTAAAGAATTTAGATACTGATAAGGTTGAAATTACTTCCCAAAATCACTCTTTCGCTATTGATATTTCTTCTTTAAAAAATACATCTCTTCGTTTATCACATATAAATCTTTTAGATAATGAAGCAGAGGGAATGATTGATGAAGAAAGAAGTGTTATCGCGGTTCAATATCACCCAGAATCAGCTGCGGGTCCTGAAGATAGTGAATATGTCTTTACTCGTTTTACTGAAGCAATGAAAAAATTTGGAGGTAAGAAAAATGCCTAAAAGAACAGATTTAAAAAAGATAATGGTAATTGGATCTGGTCCAATTGTTATTGGTCAAGGTGCAGAGTTTGATTATGCTGGTACCCAAGCTTGTCTTGCTTTAAAGGAAGAAGGATACAAAGTAATCCTTGTTAATTCAAATCCAGCGACCATTATGACGGATACTAAAATCGCCGATAAGGTTTATATGGAACCTCTAGATTTAGAATATGTAGCAAAGATTATTCGTTATGAAAGACCAGATGGACTAATCTGTTCTATTGGAGGCCAAACAGGTCTTAATATTGGTATGCAGTTGGCTCGCAAAGGAATTCTTGATGAATGTCAAGTTGAACTACTTGGAACTAGTGCAAGAGCAATTGAACAAGCCGAAGATAGAGAATTATTTAAAGAATTATGTCTTCAAATTGGTGAACCAATCTTAGAATCATACACTGCTACTTCACTAGAAGAAGTTATTAAAGCGGCAGAAAAGATTTCTTATCCAGTTATTCTTCGCCCTGCATTTACTCTTGGAGGAACTGGGGGAGGATTTGCTGAAAACGAAGAAGAATTAATACCTCTTGCCAAAAATGCTTTAAAGCTTTCTCCCGTTTCGCAAGTTCTTGTAGAAAAATCGATTAAAGGTTTTAAAGAAATTGAATACGAAGTTTTAAGAGATAAAAACGATACAGCAATTGTTGTATGTAATATGGAAAATGTTGACCCAGTTGGCATTCATACGGGAGATTCTATAGTTGTTGCTCCTTCGCAAACATTAACTAATAAAGAATATCAAATGTTAAGAAATTCTGCTTTAAAAATTATTAGAGCATTAGGTATTGAAGGAGGATGTAATGTTCAATTTTGTTTAGATCCTTATTCATTCCAATATTATGTAATTGAAGTAAATCCTCGTGTCTCACGATCTTCAGCTTTAGCGTCTAAAGCATCAGGATATCCAATTGCTAGAGTGAGCGCTAAAATTGCTTGTGGACTTCGTCTTGACGAAATAAGAATTGCAAATACTCTCGCGTCTTTTGAACCTACACTAGACTATGTAGTAACCAAGATTCCTCGTTTCCCATTTGATAAATTTGCCTCCGCCAATCGTTCTTTAAGCACACAAATGAAAGCAACTGGGGAAGTGATGTCAATTGGAAGAAACATCGAAGAGTCACTTCTAAAAGGAATTAGATCACTAGAAAATAAAGTAGATCACATTGAACTTGAAAAATTAAAATCATTATCAAATGAAGAATTAATTGACTTTATTGGTCAACATACCGATGAAAGAATATATGCACTTGGTGAAGCGTTACGTAAAGGTATTACTATTGACGAATTATATTCCTTAACTAAAATCGACCGTTTCTTTTTAGAAAAAATAAATCATATTGTTATTTTAGAAGAAGAGATTAAGAATTCTCCATTTGATAAAGAAGTATTATTAAAAGCAAAGAAATACGGATTTTCTGACTCGTATTTAGCAAGAATTTGGAATTCTTCATATTTTGAAATTTATAAATTTAGGAAAGAAAATAATATTTATCCTGTTTATAAAATGATTGATACTTGTGCTTCTGAATTTGATAGTTATATCCCTTATTTTTATTCGACATATGAGCATGAAAATGAATCTATTTGTTCTAAGAAAAAGAAAGTCGTTGTACTTGGTTCTGGACCAATTAGAATCGGTCAAGGTGTAGAATTTGATTACACTACAGTTCATGCAATATGGGGCATTCAAGAAGCGGGTTATGAAGCAATTATTATCAATAACAATCCTGAAACAGTGTCAACTGATTATACTATTTCTGATAAATTATATTTCGAGCCATTAACATTTGAAGATGTAATGAACGTTATTGATTTTGAAAAACCGGAAGGTGTAATCGTAGCACTAGGTGGTCAAACTGCAATCAACTTAGCTTCAAAATTAGACAAAGCGGGAGTTAAGATATTTGGTTCATCCGCTCATGCCATTGATGTAGCTGAAGATAGAAAATTATTTGA
>JALFBO010000093.1 GCA_022772105.1 Erysipelotrichaceae bacterium
TATGTATTCTATAAAAATATCAATATTCATTTTATCGATGCTGATACTATTAATTCAGAAACTGTTTCTAGCATTCTAAAAGAAATAGATGGCGTCATAGTGCCTGGTGGATTTGGAGATCGTGGTACTGAAGGAATGATATGTGCCATTGAATATGTAAGAACTCATAAAATTCCTTTCTTTGGTATCTGTTTAGGTATGCAACTTGCTTGCATTGAATATGCTCGCCATGTATGTGGTTATGAGGATGCTTCTTCCACTGAATTTAATCCTAAAACCACTCATCCTATCATTGATTATTTAGAAAACCAATATGATGGAATCAAAAAAGGTGGAACGCTACGTCTTGGTCTTTACGATTGTCATATCACTAAAGGAACTAAGGCCTTTGCGGCATATCAAAAAGAAGATATTCAAGAACGTCATAGACATAGATATGAATTTAATAATAAATATATCGATATGTTCTCTTCCTCTTTACAAGTAGTAGGAAAGAATTTAAAAGCTGATTTAGTAGAAATGGTCGAACTCAAGGATCATCCTTGGTTTATTGCTTGCCAATTCCACCCAGAATTTTTAAGTAGACCTAACAAAGCTCATCCTTTATTTAGAGAATTTATTCGTGCTAGTAAAGAATATAGTGAGCAGAAGGAGAAATAATTATGTGTGATTATCCAAAAAAACAAGGTTTATATAATCCAAGTTACGAACACGATGCATGTGGCATTGGCGCTATTGCACAAATAAAGGGGATTAAAAGCCATAAAATAATAAAAGATGCATTGAATATATTAATACATTTAGAGCATAGAGGTGGTACCGGTGCGGAAGATAATTCTGGTGATGGTGCTGGCATTTTAATTCAAATTCCTGACAAATTTTTTCAAGATCAAGTTCTTGGCTTCTCTCTTCCTTCACAAGGAGATTATGCTGTTGGTCAATTATTTCTTTCTCCTAATGAATCTCTCAGAGAAAAAGAAATAGAGATAATCAAGAACGTTTGTAAAGAAGAAGGTGTTGAAGTCCTTGGTTTTAGAAGAACTCCTGTTGATACTTATAGTCTAGGCGAAAGTTCTTTAAAAGCAATGCCTTATATTGCGCAATTATTTGTTAAGCGTCCTAGTTCAATAAAAGCAGGTATTGATTTTGAAAGAAAATTATATATCGTGCGTCGCGTCGTTGAAAAAGAGGCGATGAAAAATAATTCCAAATTATATTTTTGTTCATTCTCTTCCCAAACTATTGTTTATAAAGGAATGTTAGTTTCAACACAAGTTAGCGATTTTTATCTTGATTTAAAAGATACGAAAGTAGAAAGTGCTATCGCACTTGTTCACTCTCGTTTTTCTACTAATACGTTCCCTTCTTGGGAAAGAGCCCATCCTAATCGTTATCTATGTCACAATGGTGAAATTAACACAATTAGAGGCAACGTCAACTCAGTAAGAGCTAGAGAAGGTTTATTTTCTTCCACTTTATTTAAGGATGATTTAAAGAAAGTAATCCCCCTTATTCCAAAAGAATCATCAGATTCGGCAATGTTTGACAACTTCTTAGAGTTTATGTATCTAAATGGTAGAAGTTTAGAAGAAACAATTATGATGATGATTCCTGAGCCTTGGGAAAAAGATACGTCTATGAGTAAGGAACTAAAAGATTTCTATGAATTTGAATCAACCTTCCAAGAACCTTGGGATGGTCCTGCTTCATTAATTTTTTCTAATGGTACAATACTTGGAGCTTCTTTAGATAGAAATGGACTAAGACCATCTCGTTACTATATCACTAATGATGACCACTTAATTCTTTTTTCAGAAACTGGTGCTCTTCCTATTGAAGAATCAACAATCAAAGAGAAAAGAAGATTAGAACCTGGAAAAATTCTTCTTGTTGATACCAAGAAAGGATGCATTATTTCTAATGATGAAATCAAGCATAAATATGCAACTCTTCATCCTTACGGAGAATGGAATAAAGAAATAATTCATTTAGACGATTTACAAGAAGAAAAAGAAGAAAAAGCATCTTACTCCATTCATTTTGCTGAGCATAAATATGGGTACACTTATGATGAATTAATGGAAGGGATTCTCCCTCTTGCAGAAACAGGAAATGAAAAACTTGTAGCTATGGGAAATGATACTCCTTTAGCCCTTTTAGATGAAAAAGAATTCTCCTTATTCCGTTTCTTTAAGCAACGTTTTGCCCAAGTCACCAATCCTCCAATCGATTCAATAAGAGAAGATATTGTTATGTCTTCTACTGTATATCTTTCTAGTGAAGGTAACTTGTTAAATCCTACAAAAGAAAACGCTAAAAGAGTGCGTGTTGATAATCCTATTCTTTCCAAACAAGAGTTTTATAAAATTAAAAATTTGACCAAAACAAAAGGAATAAAAACTTCTGTTGTTTCTTATTGTTATGATAATAACAAAGAGACTATGGAAGATGCTTTAGAAAGAATATTTAAAGAATGTGATGATTTAATTTCTCAAGGAACGAAGATTCTTATCTTATCTGATAGAAACTTTGAAGGTGTTAGCATCCCTTCTTTATTAGTGGCTTCTGGTGTTCATCAATATTTAACTAAGACTTCCAAAAGAACACATGTTTCATTGATTCTAGAAGGTGGCGAGCCTCACGAGATTCATCATTATGCTTGCTTAATCAGCTTTGGTATCAATGCTATCTATCCTTATTTAGTATATGAGACTATCGAAGAATATATCTCTAGAGGCTATATAAAAACTCCTAAAGAAAAAGCACTCTCTAATTATATTCATGGTGCGATTAAATCCATAATTAAGATCATATCAAAAATGGGTATCTCTACTGTTCAATCGTATCTAGGAGCCCAAGTATTTGAAATCATTGGCTTAAATGAAGATTTAGTGAATAAATATTTCACTTCTACTCCTGTATCGCTGGGAGGATTAAATATCAAAGATATTGAATCAAGGGTTGTTTCCTTATATCAAAAAGCATGTAAATGTTCTTCTGATACGTTAGAAAGTCTTGGATTACATGGATATAGAAAACATCAAGTTGAGCATATTTATGATCCTGAATCAATCATGCATCTACAACATGCTTGTCAAGAAGGAAATTATGAAGAATATAAATTATTCACCTCTTTACTACGTACAAAGAAGATAAATATTAGAGATATTTTAGATTTAGATTTCTCTTCACCTATCTCTATAGAGGAAGTTGAAAGTGTTGATAGCATCATCAGGCGTTTTAAAACTGGTGCTATGTCATATGGTTCTATATCGCAAGAAGCCCACGAATGTTTAGCTATTGCAATGAATAGATTAAACGCAAAATCAAATACTGGTGAAGGAGGAGAAGATAATTCACGTTACACCCTATTACCAAATGGAGACAATAAATGCTCTAAGATCAAGCAAGTTGCTTCGGGAAGATTCGGTGTTACTGAAGAATATTTATCATCCGCAGATGAGATTCAAATTAAAATGGCACAAGGTGCAAAACCTGGTGAAGGAGGACAACTTCCAGGTAATAAAGTATTCCCTTGGATTGCTAAAGCCAGACATTCAACACCTGGTGTATCATTAATTTCCCCTCCTCCTCATCATGATATCTATTCAATTGAAGATTTAGCGCAACTAATCTATGATTTAAAGAACGCTAATAGAAAGGCACGTATTTCTGTTAAACTTGTCGCAGAGTCAGGTGTTGGCACTATCGCAGCGGGCGTTGTAAAAGCAGGTGCTAATACAATACTAATCTCTGGATATGATGGAGGAACTGGTGCGTCGCCACGTACTTCAATATATAATGCTGGTATCCCTTGGGAAATCGGTGTTGCTGAAACCCATCAAACCCTTGTTCTTAACGGTTTAAGAAATAGAGTTAGAATCGAAACTGATGGAAAATTATTAACAGGAAGAGATCTTGCTATTGCTATTTGTCTTGGTGCTGAAGAATTTGGTTTTGCCACTGGTCCACTTATTGCTATGGGATGCGTAATGATGCGTGTTTGTAATTTAAATACTTGCCCTGTAGGTATTGCTACTCAAAACGAAACTTTACGAGCGCGCTTTAAAGGTAAGCCAGAATATGTTATGAACTTCATGCGTTTTATCGCACAAGAACTAAGAGAATATATGTCACTTCTTGGCTTTAGAACAATTGATGAAATGGTAGGACATAGTGAAAAATTATTATTAAATAAGAATTATGCAAATAAAGTTGATGTTTCTAAATTATTGTTCAATAGTGAAGTAGTTAGTAAAGAATACACTTTTAAAGCATATAAGCCTAATTTCTTAGAAAACACCATTGATAAACGCGTCCTTCTTCCTCTTTGTAAAGAAGCTATCGAAGGAAAATTAGTAAAAAAGATTGATATAGAAATATCTAATGTGAATAGAGCTTTTGGTACTATCCTTTCTAATGAAATTACTAAAGTGTATAAAGAAAAAGGATTAAAAGAAGATTCAATTATCATTAACGCTAAAGGAAATGCTGGAAATTCATTTGGAGCTTTCTTAACTCATGGAGTTACTATCACTGTTAGAGGAGATGCAAATGACTATTTTGGTAAGGGATTATGCGGAGGAAAACTTATTGTAGTACCTTCAAAAGATAGTCACTTTAAAGAAGAAGAAAATATCATCTGTGGTAATGTTGCTTTATATGGAGCTACATCTGGAGAATGTTATTTAGAAGGAATTGCTGGGGAAAGATTCTTAGTAAGAAATTCAGGAGCAAGTGTTGTATCTTTAGGATGTGGACAACATGGATGCGAATATATGACTGGGGGTACATGTTTAATTCTTGGAAAAATCGGAAGAAATTTTGCAGCTGGAATGTCTGGAGGCATCGCATATCTCTACAAAGAAGAAAATATCAAAAATGTAAATAAAGAACTAGTATCCATTTTACCTTTAGATAATGAAGATGAAAAAAAAGTCAAAGAAATGATGAAAAAGCATATTGAATATACTTCTTCAATTTATGTTAAAAATATTTTATCTTCCTTCAATAAAGAAGATTTCTTTAAAATCATTCCAAATGATTTTGCTCAAATCACTTCTTATATAAAAGAATTCCGTCTTTTAAATCATCCTCAACCTGATCTAGCGGCATTTAATAAATTCATGGAGGTGAAATAATATGGGAAAAATAACTGGCTTTTTAGAATATGAACGTAAAGATAAAAAAGAAATAGACCCTAAAGAAAGAATAAAAAACTTTTCTTCTTTCCATATTCCTTTCACCGAAGAAGAACAAAAAGAACAAGCTTCTCGTTGCATGAACTGTGGTATACCTTTTTGTCAATCAGCATTAAAAGTAAATAATAAAAATGTTGGTTGTCCTTTATCTAATCTAATTCCTGAATGGAATCATTTAATTTATTTAGGCTTATTTGAAGAAGCGTATAAACGTTTATCTTTGACTGCACCATTTCCTGAGTTTACGGGTCATGTATGTCCGGCTCTATGTGAAGAATGTTGTACTAATTCCATCGACTCTAAAGCAGTAGGAATCAAGGCTAACGAATTATTCTTAATTGACAAGGCTTTTGAAAATGGTTGGATTAAAGCAAAAACAAATATAGAAAGAAACAATATAAATGTTGCCGTTATTGGTTCTGGTCCTAGTGGTTTAACGTGCGCTAAAACGTTAAATGATAATGGTTTTAATGTAACATTATATGAAAAAAATGATCGTTTTGGAGGACTATTAATGTATGGAATTCCAGCGATGAAAATTGAAAAACATATCATCGAAAGAAGAATCAATCTTCTTCAAGAAGAAGGTATTAAATTTATAAACAATACTTATATTGGTAAAGATATTACTATGGAAAAGTTATCTTCATCTTTTGATGAAGTGGTAATGGCTTGTGGTACATCTTTACCTCGCCCAATAAACGTTAAAAATAGTCGTCTTAGTGGAATTGTTTACGCTGTTGACTTTTTAACTAAGATTACTAAAGACTTATTAGATAAAAAGGATTTTTCTTATAATTTAGAAGGAAAACATGTTGTGGTAGTAGGAGGTGGGGACACTGGAAACGATTGTTTAGCTAGCGCTGTTAGATTAAAAGCTAAAAGTATTACTGAGCTAGAAATTACGCCTTGCCCACCACAAGAAAACGTTTTACCTTGGCCAAATTATTCTTCTAAAAGAAAAATTGATTATGGAGTAAAAGAAGCAAGTATATATATGGGATATGATATTGTAAGATTTAAAACAACCATCGATGAAATAGTGGGAAAAGATCATATTGAAGGGATATATGTAAAACAAGTTGAATTTACAAAAGATGGATTAGTTGATATTCCTCATACAAGAGAATATTTACCTTGTGATCTACTAATTATTTCTATGGGGTTTTTGGGAACTAGTGACGAAGATTTATCTTTATACAATATGGAAGGAAAAAATCATAAAGTTAATCTTAATGGTTTCAAATATAAAAATAATATCAGCGTCTGTGGTGATATGAAAAATGGTCAATCTCTTGTAGTACTTGCAGAAAAAGATGGTCTAGATTGCGCTATGACTATAATTGATAAATATAAAAATTAAGGAGGCTTTTTATGGATAAACCATTAAAATTTGCTTATAGCAAAACACCTTATCGCTATGTTTCTTACTTTAAAGATGGGAAATGGTCTAAAGGTGAACTTACAACTAACGACACGATAACATTAAGTGAAAGTGCTTGTGTACTTCAATATGCTCAAACTTGTTTTGAAGGGCTAAAGGCCTATAAGACAAAAGAAGGAAAAATAGTTTGCTTTCGTCCTGATTTAAATGCAGAAAGAATGATTTCTTCCTGTGAAAGGATGAAAATGCCACCTATTGATAAAGAAGAATTCATTAAAGCATGCATGAAAGTGATTAAAGCAAATGAGAATTATATACCTGAATTTGGATCAGGAGGTTCTTTGTATCTTCGTCCTTTTATGATTGGTACAACTCCTGTCTTAGGAGTTAAACCATCTTTAGAATTTGAATTTAGAATATTTGCTTCTCCAGTTGGTGCTTACTTTTCCACTCCTGTTAAGCCTTTAAATTTAAGAATTTGTGATTTAGATAGGGCTGCGCCAAATGGAACTGGAGGAATCAAAGCAGGATTAAACTATGCCATGAGTTTATATGCAATCGTGGATGCACATGAAAAAGGTTTTGATGAAAATGTATATCTAGATTCTGCTTCTAGAACATATATTGAAGAAACTGGTGGAGCTAACATCTTATTTGTTACAAAAGATAATAAATTAGTTACTCCTTCCTCCCCTTCTATTCTTCCTTCAATTACAAGAAGATCAATTGTTCAAATTGCAAGAGATTACCTTCATATGGAAGTAGAAGAAAGAAGAATTCATGTTGATGAACTCGAAAATTTTGTGGAATGTGGGTTATGTGGTACCGCTGCGGTAATATCTCCTGTAAAAACTATATATAATCAAGGAAAAACAATTTCATTTGAGGTAAATGAAAATGGATTTGGAAACGTACTTGAAAAGTTACGCCATCTATTGATGGACATTCAACAAGAAAATATTGAAGGACCTTCAGGCTGGGTTTTTGAAATAAAATAATATAGCAATAAAGATTATCATTTCATCAAATTGATAATCTTTTTTCTATAAAAAAAGAGGAAATAATTCAATTACTTCCCTTTTCTTTATTGTATATTTTTTATATTTATATTGCTCAAAGATATATATTTCTATCATCTAATCTTATTTTTGTTTTTTGACATATACGCTTTGAGAGAACAATTTTTTAAACCCTAATGATGAATATAAATGATTAGTTATTGGATTTTTTTGATCAACATTTAAGGTGGCAATAAGACCCTTATCTACAATTTCATTTAGCACACTTCCTACTACTTTTCTAGCTAATCCTAAGGTACGAAATTCATCACGTGTATATACATCGGAAATCTTTTTTGAAGTAGAAGAGGAAGGAGCAATCTTTGCCATTGAGGCAATTTTACCTTCTCTTCGAATAATTCTAAAATCAGAAATAGTCGCTTTAATCGCGTCTAAGGTAATAACATCATTTAATCCGCAATCAATAATAAAGCGTTGAACACAATAAAATAATTCATCGGAATCATTTTCATTTGGTATTTCTATTTCGTTACAGTTTACTTGGCATCTTTTTTCGCACGTCATAAAATCCATACCGATTTCTTGTTCAAAATTAATTCCTATCTCTTTATAAAAGGAAGCAATTTCTTCTAATATTTCATTTGCTCCTAATACACCTTCAAAATAATATCCTTCCTCATTTATAAATGTAAAAATTTCTTTGACACATTCTTTATTTCCAAAAACCAATGTATTATATGGTTCTTTCCTTAAAACTAACAATTTCTTATTTTCATTCTCACATTTAAGAATATAATTATTTTTATTTGTAGAATCCAAAATTTTACTATTTAAGCGAAAAAATACGGATAGATATTCATTTTCATTTAAAAACTCATCATTTTCTAATATAAAATCATTACCATTTAAATATTTTTTGATCATAAATAATTCCTTTACCAAGAAAATTTATAACTTCCTTTATGCTTATTACCTTCAATAGTAACATAATATTTTCCACTTTCATTTAGGTTTAAAACAAAGCTCATATCTTCTTGTAAATTACCTTGATAGTTTAAATCATAGCCTTTTCTTCCTACGTCAAGTTTCAATATTCCCTCTTTTGTTGTTATTTCCACTTTTACTTCTTTCTTTTCGCCTTCTTTTACTTGAATCGTATAATTCTTCTTTCCAGAAAATAATTCATATTGAGCGCTAAAGGAGGTGGATGTTGAATATTCTACACATTTTATTGTCACATTACTATTACATGAACATAGTCCAATTAAAGTACATAACGACAAACAAATAATGCTCTTTTTCATTTTATTTTTTTACTTTACTCCTTTTGATATTTAAACAAATATATACAGTTAAAAGAACAATTACTGTGATAGTTAATACAAGAAAACTTGCTAAAGGAGTTACTTTGTTTCCAAAGAAATACATTTCAATGTCAAAGTTTTCAGCGATAGTAGAAACTACTTCATTAGGGAATCCACATTCTGAATGTAATTTTTGTAGAACCGCTCTTTCATAACCATAACGTAAAATATTAGTAGCGTATGTTCCTGGTAATAAACTTAATATTTTTTGTAAAGTTGCGCCAAATTGACTAATTGGCATATAAGCTCCACAAATAAAACCATAAATAGATGAAACTAAGGTTCCTACAGCTGACATTTGTCCTTGTGTTGTTAAAAAGTGATGAATTGTAGAAGATAATGCTGTACCAAAATTCACTAAAATAAAAGCACTTACTAATATTAATAAAACATCTTTTACTTCAAGTAACCATCCATTACATGCCATAATAATAAAACCAACTATCATTTCAATAAGAATAATGATCATCGTAACACTCATGGACGCAATATAATAAGCAATAGCAAGTTTATATTTACCAACTGGAGCAATTTCTAAATCATGAATAGCGCCAGTAACTTTATCTTGTACCATCAAAAGATTAGAACAAAAACTAACAGTTACTCCTGATACGGCAAGAAGAGAAGAAAATAACCAACCATAAACAAAACCATTAATATATTTACTGTCCACTACAATCCCTACTTCTTTAACTGCGTTATTAAATGAATCAACATAAACATTTTTTAAAAATGTCACATAAAGAACAATCAAAATCATTGGAGTAATAAGAGAAGAAATAACAAGTCCCTTATCTTTAAAAAACATTTTTATATTTCTTAATATCAAATAGCTTAGTTTCATTTTATTCACCTCCAAGTTTAATTCCTGTTGCATTTAGGAATACATCATCCATTTTACCTTTTATAACTTCATAATCTTTAAATAAGTTAGGATTATTAATAATTAACTTTGTAGCTTCATATGTATTTGCCACTTCAATACGATATCCATTTGGTATTTCATTAAATGGTAATCCCAAGAGGACAATATCTTCTTTAGAAACATTATAGATAGAAATGAAATCACCGGTGTATTTATTTTTTAATTCTAAAGGAGAGCCTTCTGCTACAATCTCACCTTTATTTAATATGACGATATAATCTGCATCTGTGACTTCTTCCATATAATGGGTGGTCAAAAATACAGTTAACCCTTTTTCTTTTCTTAAATCATTGACTACTTTCCAGACTGTTTTTCTAGTTTGAGGATCAAGTCCTGTAGTAGGTTCATCCAAAATTAAGATTTCTGGATCATGAATAAGAGCTCGAGCTATATCTACCCTTCTTTTTTGTCCACCGGATAGCTTTCCATAAGTTCTAGAAGATAGATCTGCAAAATCTAACAATGAAGCTAATTTTTCATATTTTTCTTCAAACTCTTTTCCATGTATTCCATATAATGCAGCACGGAATTTTAAATTATCTTTCACAGTTAAAGGATCATCTAAAACATTCTTTTGATAAACAACTCCCATTTTTACCTTGATTGATTCCATTTGTTCATCAATATTTTTTCCGTCGATATAAACTTCACCACTATCACGAGTTAGTTCACCACACATTATGGAAATAGTCGTTGATTTTCCCGCACCATTGATTCCTAAAAACGCAAAAAACTCACCTTTTTTAACCTTAAATGATAAATTATTTACCGCTTTAACTTCCTTGAATGTCTTATTCAAATTTTTAATTGATATAATTTCTTCCATATAACCTCCTATTTAATTTTTTTAGGCATTACACTTGTTTGATTTGATAAGAATTGAGCGTCCCCTATATCGAGCTGCCCTTTTTTTGCTTTCATTTGTAATACTAAGCCAATGCACATCTCTGAAAAATAAGTTCCTATCCTTTTGAATAACAAGTTATCTTTTTTTTCAATAATGCTTATTCCAATACCATTTGCTATTAACATCATTTTACCAAATAATTCTTTTGCTTCATCATTATTAAAACCAAATACTTCACAAATATTCTTTTCTAAAAGATTATAAAAATCTTTTTCTAAGTAAATTATTTTACTAATATCTCCTTCTGTCTTAGAAAGTAAAAACATAAATAAGTTAGGATTATCCATGCAATAAGAAATAAATAAAAGACCAAATTGTTTAAACATTGGAAAATAAGATGCACTTTCTTTCATCAAATTAATGAATTCGTTTTTAGTATATAAAAAAATTTCATTTTTCAATTCTTCCATATTCTCAAACAATGTAAAAATTGGACTTATTGCACAATTTAATGAAGCGGCTAGGAAACGTGCTGTCAAATTATCTTTCCCTTGTTCTTTAATAATCTGATATCCTGATTTAATAACTTCTTCTTTGGTAAATTTAGGTTTTTTAGGCATACTTTCTCCTTTTAAAACACATGTTCTAGAACAAGTGTTCTTATATTATTACTAGAGTGGAATAATGTCAATATATTTATAAATAATTAATAAAAAAATAAAAAAGTTCATAGAAAAACTACAAACTTAGAGAAAAATTTTATCTTTATAAGAATAATTCAGCGATTTGAATTGCGTTTGTTGCCGCGCCTTTTCTTACTTGATCACCACAACACCATAAGGCAATTCCATTCTCATTAACAATACTTTGTCTAATTCTTCCCACAAAGACTTCGTCTTGATCAGAAGTATCTTTAGGCATTGGATAAACATTATTTAAAGGATCATCAGTGAGTACGCATCCTTTTTCTTTTGCAATTGCTTTTTTTACATCATCTATATCTAATTTATCTTTTGTAACAACAGTTAATGAAATAGAATGAGAACGGATAACAGGAACGCGAACGCAAGTACATGTAACCTTTAAAGAAGGTAAATGCATAATCTTTCTTCCTTCATTTTGCATCTTCATTTCTTCACTTGTATAACCATTATCTAAAAAGGAACCAATATGAGGAATTACATTATAAGCAATTTGATGAGCAAATACTTTTGGTTGTACTTCTTTTCCTTCTTGCAAAGCTTTTACTTGTTCCATTAATTCAATAGGTCCACCCGCTCCTGCACCTGATGTAGCTTGATAAGTAGAAGCATTGATTGCTGTGATTTCACTTAATTTGTTAATAGCGTTTATAGCGACTAAAGAAATGATTGTTGAGCAATTTGGATTGGCAATTATTCCTTTATGATTAAAAGCATCTTCCGGATTAATTTCTGGAACTACAAGTGGCACATTATCATCCATTCTAAAAGAAGATGAATTATCGATAAATAAGGCACCAGCTTTAACAATTGAAGGAGCAAATTCTTTACTGATTGGATTTGGAGTAGCGCCAAGAACAATATCAATATTGGTAAAAGAATCATGAGTTAATTCTTTAACTTCTATTTCCTTACCACAAAAAGGAATCTTAATTCCTACACTTCTTTGACTAGCTAATAAGACTAATTCTTTAACAGGAAATTTTCTTTCTTCAAGAACTTTGATCATTTCTCTTCCTACTGCACCAGTAGCGCCAATAATTGCGACATTAAAACTTTTCATATTAAATCAACCTCATATTGTTAAATCCATTATATAAAGATGAAATGGTATTATTTAAGCAAGTATCGTCAACACCAATTATGATAGAATAATCATCATTAAGATGATCGACAAGTCTTGTCTTAATTTGATTGTTTTTTAGAATTTCAAAAATCTTTGTGATAATTTGATATCGATCCTTTTTATTTTTTGAAACAATAGAAACCAAGGAAAGATTATTTCTTACTTCAACTTTAGCATCTAGAAGATGACTCAATTTAAAAGTAATCTCGTTAAGTGAAGAAATGATATTCTTTTCCAAGAAGGTTAATGATAAACAATCAATTCCAGAAGCAATACTTTCTCCTTGAACATCATATTCACTAAGAATTCTTAAGACTTTAAAAAGGCTATTTACATCAGAGTGAATATCTCTTTTGCTTAGTGTCATACTTAAGTATCCACTTTTCCCTGCTATTCCAGTAATCATATTATTAGAGGAATATGATGAAATTAAAGTTCCTTTATCTTCTGGTTTATTTGTATTTTTGATGTAAATTGGAATATTTCTTTCTTGACAAGGAAGAATACTATCAGAATGAATTACATTCGCTCCCATATAAGATAATTCTCTTATTTCATCATATGAAATAGAAGAAATCTTAGAAGGATTATGAACTATTGAAGGATTAACTGAAAATATTCCTGATACATCAGTCCAATTCTCATAGCATGAAGCAGAAACAAAACTTGCAATATATGCACCAGTTATATCGCTTCCTCCACGAGAAAATAAACAAATATCACCTTTTTCATCGCTTCCATAGAATCCTGGAATGACAGCATAATCACCATTTTTATATAACTTAAAGAAAGCTCTCTTACTTTCTTCAAAATCGATTTTACCATTGCTATCAAAGAAAAGAAAATCTTTCGCATCAATAAATTTAAATTGTAGGTGAAAAGCAAGTATTTTAGCGCAAAAGTATTCTCCACGAGAGACAATTTCGCTAGAAGAAGCAAATTCATCGATATTTGTAAAATAATCACTTACTTCTTGAAAGATATTTTGATCCACTTTGAGGTCAAAAATAATTTCTTTAAAACGGGAGATAATTTCTTCTTTAATCTTTTCGTCATTCCTTTTAGTATTAAGCGCTAAAAGGAGGTCAGTGATTTTAATATCTTCATCATTTCTTTTACCTGGTGCGGAAGCTACTACAATATGACGATTTGCATCTTGATATACAATCTCTTTTACTTTTCTTAATTGAGATGATGATGCTAAAGAAGTTCCTCCAAATTTTGTAACCTTCATAAGCAATCCTCCTACTTCTTTCTTCCTAAACGATATTTAAAATCATCATATGAGAAAGAGGTCAATTTTTCTAAGGAATAATCCTTATGCAATATATAAATATCCTTTTTTTCCTACTCCATCAAATTCGTATTCTCCTTTACTTGACATAGCAGGTATCGTAATCCACTTAACATTTTAATAATATGCTCCAGAAGAAGAAACTTCTCTTAAATTAATCCTAAGATTGAAATTTTTTGCAAAAGGATAACCATGATCTCGCCCGTTACGATATAAAATATCAATAGTATCAATTTGATCAAATCCATGTTTTTTTGCATATCATCAAAAATCATATTGTTTTTTCAACTATAATCTTTTTTTATTTACAAATTATTTTTGTATCTACAAGTTTTAACTTTCACATAAGTTCTAAATTAAAATTTCAATTATGATATTTTAGTTTTATAGATACTATTTTACATCTTATCAAGGATTTCTTTTGCTCGATGCAAAATAGGTAATTCTCTATTTGAAATAAGCTTTCCAAGTTTGG
>JALFBO010000104.1 GCA_022772105.1 Erysipelotrichaceae bacterium
AAAGAATGATAAACAAACGGCATTAACTTTAAAAGAACAAGAAGTCAAAAATGAATTTACTGAAAAGATTGCTGACTTACATAGAGAGATTGAAGTGTTAAAATCCACTAAAGCTGCTGAAATAGAGAAAATCCATGCTAACAGCCAAACTGAGTTAGAGAAGATAAAAAATGAAAGCTCTAAAAAATATTCAGAACTTGAGCAAAAATATAATATGCTTATGGCGCAACACGATAACCAATTAAAACAATCAAAACTTGAACTAGAAAATGAGCATACTCAAAAGATGAATGAGATGGAAAGTCAATATAAAGCACAAATATCATCTAAAGATTTAGAATTAGTAAATATGAAAGCGTCATTTGAACGTGAAAAAGAAAATGCCTTAGTAGAACAAAAAAACAAGTTTGAAGAAGCATTAAAAGTCAAAGAAGATATGATCAATAATCTTCAAAGAGCAAAGGCAAGTATGAATGTTAAACAAACAGGAGAAGATCTTGAATCTTGGTGTAATAATGAAGTTATATCATATATGCAAAATGGTTTATTCAATTGTACATGGACTAAAGATAATGAAGTTGTTAAAAATGAAGATGAAACAAAAGGCTCTAAAGCTGACTATATTTTCAAAGTATTTGCTAGCAATAAGCATCATGAAACAGAGTTATTAGCGGCTGTTTGTTTGGATATGAAGGACGAAAATCCTGATTCAGTTAATAAAAAATCAAATTCAAGCTACTATAAACAATTAGATAAAAATAGAGAAAAGAAAAACTGCAAGTATGCAGTATTAGTAAGTAATCTTGAAATGGATAAACCTAATGTATTACCAATATTTAAGGTCTTAGAATATGAAAATATGTATGTAGTTAGACCAGCGTATTTAATGGTTTTCTTAAATATGATTGCATCATTAACAACAAGATTTGCTGATTTACTTTTAAGCAAAGAGGCAGAGGCAATTGCATTAAAAGGTAAGGTTGATTTAATAAATGAATTTGAGGATATCAAAAAGACGTATTTAGATAAACCTTTAGAAAGCCTTGAAAAGAGTATTGAACTAATTGCATCAAATTCTGAATCAATTAAGAAAGCATGCAAGAATATTGATGAGCAATGTGATAAGGTTAATAGAAGCTATATCAATCAAATTGTAGAGAAAATTAATAAATTTGAACTTAAATTAGAGAAAGGTATTGTTAAGAAATTAGAAGAGTAAAAAGAATATTACTTAAGCGGATGGATTAAGTGCTTTGAAGAAGCAAAAAAAACTATAATAGCTTCGTCAACTAATGATTCTAATATATTAGCAAAATAATTTAAAAATAAAGTTTATTCTCTAGTGCTTCGTTCCTTTTGCGAAGGCGCAACATATTTAGATGGAACTGATATCGTAGCGTTAATTGAGGAGATAAGAATTAAAACAATTGATATTATTAGTTTCATCATCTAAAAAAACATAAATATTACATTAAGGAAAGAACATTAATAAAAGGAGAAACGAAAAATGGACGATATGTATGTAAATGAAAAGTCATACAAAGTTATAAAGTTATTAGGTCACGGGAAAGGGGGATATTCTTATTTAGTAACAGACGGAGTGAAGGAATATGTGCTTAAACAGATTCACCATGAACCATGTTCTTATTATCAGTTTGGAAATAAAATTGAATCAGAAATGAGGGATTATAAACGTTTAAAAGAAATTGGAATCCCTATGCCTATTATGATTGAAGTGGATACGGAAAAAGAAAGAATTCTTAAAGAGTATATCAAAGGAGAAACTATATACGATTATGTTTTACAAAATAAGATGAAACAAGAGTATATAGAGCAAATGAAAATAATGTGTAAGGTTCTATATGCAGCAAAAACCAATATCGATTACTTTCCAACTAATTTTGTGGTGCAAGAAGATAAGTTATTCTATATAGATTACGAATGTAATGATTATATGGAAGAATGGAATTTTGAAAATTGGGGTATTAAGTATTGGTCTTTAACGAAGGAGTTTTTAGAATATATTAATTCTAAAAAATAAATTATTTTTTATATGATAATTTAGGTTGGTGAAGAATTT
>JALFBO010000111.1 GCA_022772105.1 Erysipelotrichaceae bacterium
TACAGGCGTTTATACACTTACCATTATTGCCTCAGAGGGCGTTAGCGTTTCTTTAGGTACTTATAATACTTCTCTTGGAAAAGAAGAAGATGTAACTAAAGTGACAAGTAAGCAATATAGCAAAAATGAATATGCATATATCAGCACTTCTTCACTTATTGAAGGCGCTTCTTTCATTGGAAAATGGTACCAACAAAGCGGCGATTATATCGTAGAAAAAGAGGGTGTTGTTAAAGAGACTTTAGCGTATAAGATGACACAAGATGTGACTCTTTATGCTTTCTATAAAACACCTGATCAACATGTTGTTACCTATTTATCTTCTAGTATTACCAAGAATATTTTCATGATTGAAATTGTTAGTGATGGGGAAAAAGCCAAGGGCTTTAATCCACCTCATAAAAAGGGATTTGATTTTGCTTCTTGGAGTGAAGATTTATCATGTGTTACAAGTGATATGGAAGTAACTCCTTCCTATAAACATTCCATGTGGACTGTATTTAGAGATTATTGGTCATTCTTCTTAATGGGTTTAGGAAAAACTTTATTATTTTCTATCATTTCAGTCTTTGCTTCTTTGATTCTAGGTGCAGTGGTGTGTTTCTTTAGAATCGCTAAAAATCCGTTGCTAAATTTTATTGGTACGGCTTACGTAGAAGTGATAAGAGGTGTGCCAAGTTTACTATTATTATTAATTATTTATTCGCTTGTTCCTCGGATTGCTTTAGGTCCAGTGAATACTGAAATTGTCGCCTGTGTTTTAGCGATGTTTATCAATTCTTCTGCTTATGTCGCAGAAATTTATAGATCTGGTATTCAAGCTGTGGATAAAGGCCAAATGGAGGCATCTAGAGCTTTAGGAATTGGTTATTGGCCTACTATGTTTAAAGTGATTATTCCTCAAGCAATAAAGAATGTTCTTCCATCTATTGGTAATGAATTAATCATGGTTATTAAAGAGACTTCTTTAGCTTCTCAAATCGATGCTGGTATTGGTGAATTAATGTCGGTAAAACGTCAAATTACCGCGGTAACTTTAATCAATCTAGAGCCATATTTTATTATCGCAATTATTTATTTCATCGTAACTTTCTCACTTTCTAAGTGCGTAAGACTAGTAGAAAAGAGGTTGGAATCACATGAACAATAATGAAAACAAAGAAGTTATTATCGAAGTAGAAAATCTCAAAAAAGATTTTGGAAAACTACAAGTTTTAAAAGGCATAACTACCAAGATTTACAAAAATGAAGTCTTATCGATCATTGGTTCATCTGGATCTGGTAAATCTACCTTTATTAGATGTTTAAATTTACTAGAACAACCAACAGGAGGAAAGATTATTTTTGAAGGAAAGACCATATATGATGAAGAAAATCAAGAAAAGGTCATCAAAAATAAATTTATTAGAAAGCTAATCAAATTTGTTAAAAGTAAAAAAGATACTCAACTTGATGAAAAAGAATTAAATGATCATCGTAAGAAGATGGGAATGGTTTTCCAACATTTCAATGTATTTCCTAATATGAGCGTTTTAGATAACATTACTTTAGGTCCCATCACTTCAAAAGGTGTTAGTAAAGAAGAAGCAGAAAAAGAAGCTTTAGAACTTCTTGAAAAAGTAGGTCTACAAGATAAGGCTAACGAATATCCTAAAAAGTTATCAGGTGGACAAAAGCAAAGACTTGCTATTGTTAGAGCTTTAGCTATGAAACCAGATGTAGTCTTATTTGATGAACCAACATCCGCGCTTGATCCAGAGATGGTTAAAGAAGTACTTGATGTTATTAGAAAATTAGCTAATACTGGTATGACTATAATTATGGTTACTCATCAAATGGAATTTGCAAAAGAAATATCAGACCGTGTCTTCTTTATGGATGGGGGAGTAATTTATGAAAGTGGAACTCCAGAAGAGATTTTTGTTCATCCTAAACTTCCTCGAACACAAGAATTTTTATCAAAGGTACTTTAAATATGAAAAATAATAATTATAGAAAAAAAGATTTATTTATAGATGATTTTGATAAACAAAAAGCACTTTTAGATTTAAGTGAAATAATAAAATGTAAATCGATTTCTTATCGCGATCAAAGCAAGATGGATTTTAGCGAATTTAAAAAGATTCATAGTTATATTTTTTCTTCTTTCCCATATATTAACAAATATGCTTCCTATAAAGTGATTAATGAAGGATCTATCTATTTCACTATAAAAGGAAAAGATGAATCTCTTCCTTATGGCCTATTTATGGGCCATATTGATGTAGTTCCTCCTGTGAATGAAAATGAATGGGAAGAAGAACCATTTTCTGGAAAAATAGATGATAGTTATATCTATGGAAGAGGCGCATTAGATATGAAGAGTATCGATGTGGCTTTGTTAAACGCTATTGAATATTCCTTAAAAAAGTATGGTCAACCTCAAAGAGGTATTTATCTTTGCTTTGGACATGATGAAGAAACATTGGGCTTAAAAGGCCAATGGATGATCAAAGAGGATTTAAAAGCCAATAATGCTTCTTTAGCGTTTGTTTTAGATGAAGGCGGGGGACTTGTTGATGGAACTCCTTTTTCTTGCTCAAAACCTTTATTGATTAATAATGTGATGGAAAAAGGATTTATGAATGTCATTATCGAATCATTTTCTTCAGGTGGTCATTCCTCTAACCCTTCTTTTTCTCCTTGTTTAGGTAATGTAGCTAAAGCGATAGATCAAATCTGTTCTCATCCTTTTAAAAGTAAACTGAATGAACCACTTAAAATATTTTTAAATAGTATCGCTCCATATATAACTGATCCTAAACTTAAGGAACTAGTAGAAAATATGTCTTCAAAGGAAAGTGAATTACTAGCGTATTTAGAAAAATCACCTAACTATGCTCCATACGTAAAAACTACGATTGCTCCTACTCAAATTGAGTCTAATTCATCAGGAGCTAATGTGCTTCCTTCTTATGTCAAAGCACTTATTAATCTTCGTTTAGGAGAAGGGGACGATGTTAATTATGTAAAACAATATATCTTAGATTTAACTAAGGATATTGATGTTAAAGTGACTTTTAAAGAAGAATTAAACGCATCAAAAATTTCATCTTTAGATAGTGAAATATTTTCCTTGCTAAAAGATGTTTCCTCTTCTTATTATGATGCGATATACGTACCTTTCCTTACTATTGGAGGAACTGATTGTTGCTTCTATAATGAACTTTGTTCTT
>JALFBO010000125.1 GCA_022772105.1 Erysipelotrichaceae bacterium
TCAATATCAAATTCCTTTAATGATAATATTAAAGCTTCTTTCTCACATCTTTTAAAATCTAAAATCGTATCATCTAAATCAAATAATATATTTTTAATCATTCCTTATTCTCCCTAGTCCTAGTGCTATTATATAAAAAAACTCTTAAAGACCAAATATAAAAATAAAAATATATAATTTTTGTTTAAAAACGAAATATATGGACACAATGAAAGTAGTGAAAAGAGGATAAATAAATGACTATACGAAACAAAGTATTCTTAGTTTTAGAAACCATTTTAACATTAGGCTGTGCTGCCTGGTCCGTCTTAGTGGTATATCTTGTTACCAATAATTCATCTTTTATTGATATGGGAAATGTAAGAAATATGACCGATACTTCATATTTAGTATTTACTGTAATTCTTCTAATTGCCCAAGCGATAGGATTAATCATTTTACTAATGAAACGTAGTAAAAGATGGATGATGATTATCGGATCTGTATACACTTTAATCTCAACTGTATACATTATAATGTGGTTTATTAATGGAGATTTAACAAATTATGTGCCGCTATATCTAGGTATCCCTTCTCTAGTTTTAGGACATGTGATGATGATTCTAAGTTTCTTCGCCCACGGTAGCGATGTAGAAATGGCTTAAGAAAAGAAAAACCTCACCTATAAGAAGCAGCTATAGGGGAGGTTTTTACATTGCTTTAAAATATTTTTTTTCGTTTTTTAAAGAAAATTTGATTTTTTTATTATAAATTACATTAATTGTTTAAACATAGCAAGAACATCTTCAAATGTTGCACTTCTTGGATTCCCAGGACAGCAAGCATCCTTAAGAGCGTCACGAGTTAATGATTCTAAATCACTTTCTTTAATCTTTTCGCATTTTGTTGGAATTCCAACATCAACACTTAATTGTTTTACAGCATTAATTGCAGCGTTTCTATATTCTTCTTCACTCATTGCATCAACATTTTTAACACCCATTGCGCGAGCGATATCTTTGTATTTTGTACCAGTGTATTCTTTGTTGTATTCCATTGCAATAGGAAGAAGCATCGCACAAGCTACTCCGTGTGGGACATCGTAATAAGCAGACAAAGTATGAGCCATAGAATGGTCAATACCAAGTCCTACATTAGAAAATCCCATACCCGCGATATATTGACCTAAAGCCATTCCTTCTCTTCCATCTGGATCATTATTAACAGCACCTCTTAATGAAGAAGAAATTAATTCGATAGCTTTGATATGGAACATATCAGACATCGCCCATGCACCTTTAGTGATATATCCTTCGATGGCATGTGTTAAAGCGTCCATACCGGTAGAGGCCGTTAATCCTTTTGGCATAGAAGCCATCATATCTGGATCAACGATTGCCACAACTGGCATATCATGAGGGTCTACACATACGAATTTTCTTTTCTTTTCTACATCGGTGATAACGTAGTTGATTGTAACTTCTGCTGCAGTACCTGCAGTAGTAGCAACCGCGATGATAGGAAGACAAGGCTTAGTAGTAGGTGCAACACCTTCTAGGGAACGAACATCGCTAAATTCTTCATTCGTGATGATGATGGCAATCGCTTTTGAAGTATCCATTGCAGATCCTCCTCCAATTGCGACAATGGCATCAGCACCATAATTTTTGCAAGCAACTACACCATCTTTGACATTTTCAATGGTAGGATTAGCTTTGATTTGTGAATAAATTTGGTATTCGATTTGAGCTTTATCTAATAAAGAAGTAACTTTTTGAGTGACTCCAAATTTTAATAAATCAGGATCAGTACATACTAGAATTTTTTTAAATCCTCTAGCTTTAATTTCAGGAACGATGTTTTCTATTGCTCCGTGTCCATGGTAAGATGTTTCGTTTAGCATAAATCTGTTTGACATATATAATTTTCTCCTCATTCTATAGGCTTTAAAGCCTAGATTAATTATATCACAATTTTTAAGTTGGCAATGGAAGAAAATTAACAAAGCGCATTATTTTGTAAAAAAAACACCTAAAAATAGGTGTATATTAACAAATGGTGCCGACTAAGAGATTTGAACTTTTGACCTACTCATTACGAATGAGTTGCACTACCGCTGTGCTAAGTCGGCTTCTTCTTATTAATATAATTGAATATTTTAATTAAAACAACAAATATTTGTAAAAAATATAAGCGGACAAAAAAATATTTTTAAAATTAGCACTCTAGTATTGACATTGCTAAAATTGAGCATATAATATAATTAGCAATCTTGGTAAAAGAGTGCTAAAAAGGAGGCGTTACATTATGGAAAACAATATGACTGAAAAATTGATTAATGTTATTGGAAGTGCCCAACAAATTGCAAAGGAGAATTCTTCACAAGAAATCGATGTTCCTCATATTATTAAAGCATTAATGGATGATGACAATTCAATGTTAAAGAATGTCCTACAAAAATGTGATTCAAATCCAAAAATGTTTGATGAGATAGTTACTAACTTTATTAAATCAAAATTTAAATCTAGTAACGTTGACGAATCAAAGATGTATTTAAGCGTAGATACGAATAATCTTTTAGTGAATGGTGAGAAGTATAGAAAAGAGTTTAAAGATTCTTATTTATCGACTGAACATATTATTCTTGCATTATTCGATTCAAGGCATTCGATAATATTAAAATTACAAAATGTTCCTAATTTTAATAAAAATAAAGTTAAGGAAGCAATTTTAAAGATAAGAGGTGGAAATAAAGTGGAAGATAGAAATCCAGAAGAAAAATATGAAGTTCTTCAAAAATATGGTCGAGATCTTACAGATGAAGTAGCTAAAGGTAAGATTGATCCAATTATTGGTAGAGATGAAGAAATTAGAAGAGTGATTCAAATTCTTTCAAGAAAAAGTAAGAATAATCCTGTTCTAATTGGTGAACCAGGTGTAGGTAAAACCGCGATTGTTGAAGGCTTAGCGTGGAGAATTTATAAAGGCGATGTTCCTTTCTCTTTAAAAGATAAAAAGATTTTTGAACTCGATTTAGGTGCTCTTATTGCTGGTGCTAAATATCGTGGTGAATTTGAAGAAAGATTAAAAGCAACATTGAAGGAAATTGCTAAATCTGAAGGTAACATTATTCTTTTCATTGATGAAATACATAATTTAATCGGTGCAGGTAAAAGCGATGGAGCAATGGACGCCGCTAATTTACTTAAACCAATGATGGCACGTGGTGAACTTCATTGTATTGGTGCAACTACATTAGATGAATATCGTCAATATATTGAAAAAGATGCCGCTTTTGAAAGAAGAATGCAAAAAGTAATGGTTAATGAACCTACTTTGGAAGATACTATCTCCATCCTAAGAGGATTAAAAGATAGTTATGAAACACATCATGGAGTTAAGATTCTTGACTCTTCTTTAGTGGCTGCAGCGGTACTTTCTTCTCGTTATATTACCGATAGATTCTTACCAGATAAAGCTATCGACTTAGTTGATGAAGCTTGCTCTAAAGTAAGAATGGAAATCGACTCTTTACCTATTGAATTAGATGAATTAAATCGAAAGAT
>JALFBO010000128.1 GCA_022772105.1 Erysipelotrichaceae bacterium
AATAAAATATCCTGTTTGAAATCCTTGTTTTGCCGCTGTTGAAGAAGAAAATTTAGCGCTTCCATCAGCGTAATAATTTCCTTTTACAAAATTATTACCATAAATATAACGGAAATATTTAGGCAATGAGGAATTTTCAAAAGCAAATGTAGTCATCGTCTTATTATCTTGTCCTATTTCATATTTATCATCAATATTTGTAGGAAGAGGAAGCCTTTGTCCTCCTCCATCAGGATTAGTACCACTTGGTGTATTTAAAGATGTAGATGATACAACGTCAATAGATGAAGAAGTTATTGTTTCACTACTAATAATAGAAGAAAGTGATGAGGAAGAACTAGTTTCTTCATTAGATGTAACAATATTACTATTTATAGTATAGGACGAAGTTTCACCACTAGTAGATGAAGAAATAGAAGATAAGTAAGAGGAGAAAGAAGAATTCCCACTAATACTTTTTTTGGCTCCACAAGAAGAAACAAACAATAAAGATGCCGCTACAAATAAAATAAATGATTTTTTCATTAATACATCTCCCTTTCTTATATAATTTTTCTAAAGCCTATCATATCATAATCCTAGTATAAATTCATCATATAGGAAGATAGATAAAAAGAATACTTATTTAACCACAAGAATCGTAGTTAAAAACCTAACATAAGCTATTTTAAGAGCATATAGTTCTTACTTTGAATCAAAAAAACCTATAAAGGTCATACCTTCATAGGTTGATGTATCTATTTAGCAGCTTTAATCATTAAATCGCACATATCTTTAGAGAATGCAACTGGATCTTTAATAGGCATTCCTTCAATTAGTAATGCTTGATTGTATAAAAGATGAGCATATTTTGATAATGATTCTTCATCTTCTTCATAAACTTTTTCAATGGCTTTAAATAATTCGTGATGAGGATTTATCTCTAAGATTCTACTTGCTTTAACATCCTTATTCTCTGGATTTTCTTGAAGTACTCTTTCCATTTCAAGAGTTAATCCTTCGCCGCTTACTAAGCATACAGGAGAAGAAACAAGTCTTTCACTTAATCTAACTTCAGAAACATCATCTTTTAAAATTTCTTTCATCTTATCAAATAAAGATTTCTTACTTTCTTTTAAATCAGATATCTTTTTCTTATCTTCTTCTGAAAGGATATCTATATCAGAGGAAGCAATTGATTTAAATTCAACTCCATCATAATCTTTCATCATCATAAGAGCGAATTCATCAATATCATCAGTAAGAACTAAAACGTTATATCCTTTTTCCTTCATGATATCCATTTGAGGCATTGCAAGGACTGCTTCTTTAGTTTTTCCAGAAGCGTAATAAATAACCTTTTGTCCTTCTTTCATCTCTTCTTTATATTGTTTTAAAGTGATTTCCTTATCGCTATTTAAAGTTTTATAGATCAATAAGTCCTTAATCATATCTTTCTTCATGCCGTAATCTGCATAAATACCATATTTTAGATGGGTACCATATGTATTAAAGAATTCTACATATTTAGAAAAATCATCTTTCATCAAAGAACTTAATTCAGAAAGAATCTTCTTTTCAACGTTTTTAGCAATTAATTCAAGTTGTTTATTTTGTTGAAGGATTTCTCTAGATATATTAAGTGATAAATCCGCTGAATCGACAAGTCCTTTAACAAATTTTAAATAATCTGGAAGTAATTCTTTACACTTGTCTTGAATAAATACACCCTTTGAATATAATTGAAGTCCTTTTTCATATTTATCTGAATATAGTCCATATGGAGCATCATGAGGAATATATAATAAAGCTTGGTAAGAAATATTACCATCGACATTAACTAAAGTAGAAACGATAGGATCTTGCATATCATAGAATTTATTTTTATAGAATTCATTCAATTGTTCTTTAGTAACATCTTTTTTATTCTTCTTCCATAAAGGAATCATAGAATTCAATGTTTCTTCCTCTTGATATTCTTCTCTTTCCCCTTCAATTTCTTTTCCCTCTGCATCTAGCTTTGGTTTAGATTTACTCACTTCCATAGTAATTGGATATCTTACATAATCAGAGTATTTCTTGACAAGACTCTTTATTGTCCATTCTTCCAAGAAAGAGGAATAAGAAGCTTCTTCACTATCTTCTCTTAAATAAACTTTAATAAGAGTACCAACTTTATCTCTTTCACATTCTTCAATCTCGTATGTATCTTCTCCAGTAGATGTAAATCTATAACCTGTTGAAGCATCAGGTGATCTTGATTCTACAACCACCTTTTTTCCAACCATAAATGCTGAGTAGAATCCAACACCAAATTGACCGATGATATCAATATCTTCTTTTTTATTTTCACTCTCTTCTAATTTCTTCATAAATTCCAAAGAGCCAGAATTTGCGATTGTACCAAGATGTTGTACTAAGTCATCATATGTCATACCAATACCATTATCTTCAATGGATATCATACGATTTTCTTTATCTACAGCTATTTTTATTTTATAATCATTTCTTTTTTCGTATTTATCATTTGTAAGTGACATATAATGATATTTATCAATAGCGTCGCTTGCATTAGAGATTAATTCTCTTAAGAATATCTCTTTATTTGTATAAATAGAATTAATCATTAAATCTAATAATCTTTTTGATTCTGTTTTAAATTCTTTAATTTCACTCATAGCAATAAGCCTCCTTTAGCACTTTTCTTAAGCAAGTGCTAATACTATTATAGTACACTTTTTAGCACTGTCAACACTTAAGTGCTAATTTTTTACGACATTTTTTTCATTGGTACTGTTTAAAATATTTAATAAACGTGATATAACTCATCTAAAGAATATTTTTACGGAGGAGAAAGATGAAAAGAAAGATTCGTTACAAAGTTAGTAATCAAGAAGTTGAAACATATGTTAATTATATTCCTCTTCGCTATACCATCGCCATTTTTCTTACCATTGTCGAGGTTTTAGCTATTCTTCTTTCTGTTTGCGTTCTTTGTTATATCTTCCCTTATTGTTCATTTTTAGCTTTTCTTGCTCAAATTGTGTGCGTTGTAAGAATTATTGCTTCTGATGATAATCCAGATTATAAAATACCTTGGTTATTCTTCGTATTAGTTATACCAATCGCAGGTTTTATGCTTTATTTTTTATTCTATTCACGTAAGTTAAAAAGGAAATATCTCCGTCGTTTACAAAAGCTTAAAGATTCTTTTTATCAAAAAGATGATGAAAAAGAATTAAATCTTCTTCAAAAAGAATCTATGGAAGCTTCTTCACAAGCTCGTTTAATTTGTAACATAGGAGAAACTCATCTTTTTACTAATACTAAACAAACATATTTTCCTCTTGGAGAAAAAATGATGGTTTCTTTAATAGAAGATTTAAAGGAAGCAAAAAAATTTATTTATATGGAATATTTCATTATTGAAGAGGGAATATTTTGGAACAGCATCTTAAAAATATTAAAAGAAAAAGTACAAGAAGGTGTAGAAGTAAAAGTAGTATACGATGACATTGGCTGTATGCAAACTCTTCCTGGTTTATATTTTTCCACTTTAAAAAAATACGGAATTTCAGCAGTTCCATTTTCTTTTCTAAAAGGAAGTGCGAATAGCGAATTTAATAATCGAAGCCATAGAAAAATTACTGTAATTGACGGACGAATTGGCTATACCGGTGGCATCAATCTAGCGGATGAATATATTAACAAAATTAATAAATATGGTCATTGGAAGGACTCTGCAATTCGTCTTGAAGGAGAAGCTGTTAAAGAATTTACAAAATTATTTTTAATTGATTTTGTAATAAACGCTAAAAACATCGATATTCAACAAACTGAACTATTCCCTTCCCAAGATATAACATGCAAAGGATTTATGGTACCTTTTGGTGATGGTCCAAAACCAATATATCAAAAATGTATTGGAAAAATTGTTATTCAAAATATGATTAATATGGCAACAAGATACGCATATATGACTTCTCCATATTTGATTATTGATAATGATCTTTGCACAAGTATTGAAAATGCCGCACTACGTGGTGTAGATGTACGTATTATTGTTCCTCATATTCCTGATAAGAAACTAGTGTTTGTGATGACACAAAGTTATTATCACCGCTTATTAAATGCTGGTGTGAAAATATATGAGTATACCCCTGGTTTTATTCACGCGAAAAGTTATCTAGTTGATGATAAATTTGGAATGATAGGCACCATCAATCTTGATTATCGAAGTCTTGTACATCATTTTGAAAATGGAGTGTGGATGTATGATTGTGAATGTTTAGTGGATTTAAAAAAGGATATAGAGGAAACCATTGAAAAATCAATTGAAATTAAAAAAGATGAAATGAAACAACCATTAATGAAACGTTTCGTTCAAGCAATTGTGCGTATTTTTGCTCCTTTATTATAAAAGAAAAATTATTATAAAATATGTTATTATAGTAACAAAATTTAACATAATTAATAAGAATAAGTTCATATTCATTTAAGTTGAATAAATTTAAAATAATTTAGTAAATAATAGTCAAAATACAAATATGCAATAAGTATATAGTGAAAAACGAATACTTAGTCTTTCAAAAACACACAAAATCTATTATATTCACTAAAAAAATAATTATAGGAATAACGAAATATTCATCAGTCCAAATTGGAATGTAATAATCATTTTCAAGAAGTGAAATTGCATTTAATATAACACTGCATTCTATTTTAAAATAAGTAAATTAATTACAACTACGATGAATTATATATTTTAATTATTTTGTGGTTTAGCGCTTTTTGTCATCATTGCGTAATGTTGCGATTGTCCCATTGCATCAAATATTAACTTCAATGTTTCCTTACAAGTTTCAACATCTAAGCCATCTTCAAAATACACTTCATTTCCTACCAAATTTTGAGAGTGTCCAAGGTACTCAAGGAATGATCTGACAAGGTTAAAGATTTCTTGTGTATCATTTCCATCCTTATCTTTTAAGAATCTAGTTGCATGTTCTTTAAGGAGTTTTTCTTCAAGCGTTTTATTTTTGTAACCACATAAGTTAAGGAAGTAATATCCTAAAATTCTGTGAATGATATTGCAAGCAGATATTGAAGTTTGAACTTCATCGAGTTCGTGCCATAAAGCGGCATAAGAATTTTTGATTGGGTTGTAATTAATCTTCAAACCATCTCTATTAGTTTTTACGCATAATTTTACTTTTGAAAGATTTGAGTTTTTCATCACTTGATAATAGTTTACAGCATCGTACCTTTCTTCATACTCTGAGGTAATATTTGCGTGAAAATACACATTATGAGTGAGAATAAATAATTGGGCTATGTTGTTTTCTTTAATTGGGCTACCTTCTTGTATTGTAGATGAATTAATACATCTATCTATAAGGTTTTTAACTAAAGAACTTACAATAAAAAGTGTTTGACTATCCATTGAAGAAACAGGATCATCAATTATTACAATTGAATCTTTAGTAGCACCTGTTTCATCAGTGTTTACTACCATAAAGTAGAAGTAAAGGAATGCAATGAAATTTGTTTCACCTTCACTAAGTTTTGTTGCTGGTACTGGCTTTCCATCTTTTCCGGGATTAGTATAAACCACTTGATATGATCCCTTGTCGTTTTCATCCCAGATAAGTCTGAATCCTTGGAATCCAGAATGTTTTATTGTTTCATTGATCTGCTCAACAACCGGACCTGCATCAACAGTTCTAGCACCTAATTCCTTTATTTGATCATTAAGCTCAATATTTCTATTAATTAGTTTTTTTCTTTCCTCTTCACGCTGATTAATTTGTTCATCTATGCTTTTAAGGCTACCTAGATAACTTTCAATCTCATTAGTAAGCATGAATGTTAAGTATGAGATAGCATCTCTATAAAGATTATTTTTTATGTTTTGACTATTAGCTACGATTTGCTTATGAGATTTTATTTTTTCATTGATCGATGGAATAAGGCCAGCTATTTTCTCTAATTCTTGATTAATATCTAATAAAGAAACTTTTGTATATGGCTTTTCAATCTTCCCTTTAATGATGTCAATATTCTTTTGAAACTTTGCTTCTAATGAAGATAGATTTGCTTTATATTCATTTAAATCTAATTCTTGAAGAACTAGTAAAAGATTATTATTAAGCTCAGTGATTATGGCATTTAGAGACTCGGAATATTTATTCTGATATGTTTTTAATTTTCCAATTGCCTCTTGATAATCGCTATCAAATAAGGTTTTGTAATTTTCTTCAAAATCGTCTGGTAGTTCTCTTTGGCAATATGGACATTTATTATCCGGATTCGTGTAATTATCATGTCCATGTTGAACCCAGTTTAGGTTGTTTAGAGATTTTACAAATCTTGCAAATTCAGAGCTGTCACTACTAAAAAGAGATGTATTTAATAATCCTTCATCATCAGGAAGAGGAGGAACAGTGAATTTAAATAATGGATAGTCAGTGTTATCAGCTTTGAATGCAGTTTCTATTTTATTTTTTAAGTCATCATAATTGCTAATAAGGCTACCGATATGATTTCGGTATTTATTAAGTATTTCACGAGCAAAATCTGCTTTATTCCCTTTTAATCCAGAAACATATTGACTAAAAAATTCTCTTTGATTTTTTGAATTTTTCCATATTAATTCTTGAAAACTATTAATAGTTGATTCACGAGTTTTAGTAACTGTATCAATTGTAACGGATAAACTGTTAATTGTTCTTTTGTTTTTCTTAATTTCATCATTAGCATCATCGACCATTTTTTGATTCTTAACATTAGGGCTACCAAGCGTATAAATCGCTTTTACTTTATCTTTTAAAGAAAAATTGTTTTTTATAAAATCAGAATTATAGGAATAAAGATTATAGTTTTCTAAATCTTCAGAAGGATCTATTGTTAGCCCATCCTTATTAGAAATTTTTGTAGCAATGGTTGTTTTTCCTGTACCATTATTTCCATAAAAGAAATTAACAAAAGAAAGATCTTTAATTTCCTCGTTTTTATAAGTTGGTGTATCAAGTTTTACACTAAGAATTATTGATTTTTTCTTTTCTGACATATGTACCTCCTTATTCGTATGCGGCTACGTTATAGCCTAGTTTTTTTACTGCTTTTATAAGATTCTTTTTCTTGATGGACCAGTGTATACAATCTAGCTCATTCTCGCCTCTTGATTTTTTTAGATTAAAATCGCTAGTGTAACGATTAAAAATGCTTTGAGGTAAAGAACAAACGATAGAGAAGATGAACTTGCAACCATCAGTTGTCATACTGATTTCTGCCAAATATCCAAAATAGGCAATTTGATTATTACCAGCCGTTTTGTATGTTTCATTTCTATTAACAAATAAACAAGGATACTCAAGGCATTTTAATAATGATATGCTTTCAACCAATGAATATTCACTTTCGATTTCCTTGTCTAAATGAAGAAGACATTTTTCTCTTGGAATAATAAAGTATCCTTTAGCAAATTCCTCACCTTCTAATACAAACAAATTATAACGACTATTATCAGGATGAATATTTGAAGTGATAATGTTTCCGTTAACAGTAGTGGAAATGTTGTAAGTTTTCTCAGTATAATGCAATTCATTTAGATTTTCGATGTAAGTTGATTTATTTCCGACTGTGATTTCTCTAGGAGTGGAAGCTGACGGAACATTTGAATTATTTTTTATAATTTCATTTTTCATAATTATTCGTCATCATCTCCTATTATGAGAGTTTCAACATGTTCAAAATATTTTCCATTTCCACTGATATTAATAATTCTTTGATTCACATTTTTTTGTGATGTCTCATCATTTTTTACAGTTTCCTTATCGACAATAGTCGCATTGATAAACTCTGTATGGGTCTCTTCCACATCTGGTTGGGGCTCTTTTTTTATCTCAGGATTAGGCATATCAAAATCAGTAATATCATAGCTAATTGTATCAGCTGGAGATTCCCAGTTAATTAAAGAAATATCTTGAGGCAACTTTGAAATAAGCTCTTTTTTAAAATGATATTCGGTATCGGAAGAAATATATTCAAAAGTATCAGGAAATGAACGCAGGCCATCTTTATTATTCATAACATTAGTCATAATGGAGTGAATTACTGCAAGAACAAATGCAGGGAAGTCATATGTTTTTATCTCTAAAAATTCTTGTCTGGTATATTCTTTTGATAAATAAGTAAATATTATATCACTGATATTAGTTGCTACTTTCAAAAGTAAATATACCTTTTTTGTAAATAGAAGACGTTCTTCTTCATCATTGATGATGCATTCTTTCAACATTTCTTGCGTCTTTATAAGCAAAGTATTATAAAAATGGCTTATTCCATAGTCAAATCTTTGCTTGAACTCATTTTCGTTAAAACCAAGTCCACCTTGGCCATCACATATTTTATATTTTGATGCTGTTTTTGATGTAGTGTTTCTAGTAGAGTAATCACCACCAACTATAGAAGCTATCATTTTTAATAACTTTAGATTATCACAGGGCTTTTCAACTTTCCCTGTTCTTTTACTTGTGTCATATCTAACGGATCTGTTATTCACATATCTAATTTCTAAAAGAAGGGCATATATCATGCCACCCGCAATCTTGTAAGCACCCATTTTGTCACCACCTTGTAAATATTTCTTTCATTTTTCCCAGATGAACCTAGTAATCACTAGGTAATCTAAAGGTAATTATTGGGTCATCTGAATTGACTATTAGAGACTTGTCTTAGAGTTAGAAAAGCTCTCGGACAAGCTCTATTTTATGGTCTTATTTTGTCTAAATTTATCATCCTTAATTATATCACATAATTAAAATTTTCACAATTATAATGGCAGCAAAATAAGAACGTGTTCTGGGTCTTTTCTACCTCTAGAAAATTACAAATTCGAGGTACAAAAGATGACAAAAATCAGTAAACAAATCAAAGACCAAAATCCAAGTGCATATGGATATGGTAGTCTGCTTCAAATCCCTGGAAATGAAGACGGAGTTATTAGAACTTATTACGTTAGTTTCAAGGACTATGATGGTGATATTCGTTATTGCCCAGTCGATAAGGAAATATACGAGTGGGATCGTAATGAAAAACGTAAGGAAGAACAAAGAATTGATAGGATTAGTAGATGCAGAGTTCATTCAGATAAATATGGATTAAAAATATGCGACCACGATTGTAATAAATGTCCTTATAATCGTATTACCCGAATCTCAAGCGAAGTATCAATCGATTACTTGTATGAGAATTATGAGTATGAATTTAAAGCCGAACAACCTTCAATAATCGATACTTTAATCAAAGAAGAATTATTTCGTGCTTTAGATGAAGCGGTCAATAACTTATCCAAAGAAGATAGAACCATTGTTGAACTTTTTAAAGATGGAAAAGATGATGGTCAAATCGCAGAGATTATTGGAAGTAAAAGAAGCACTGTCCAATATCGCCGTCAAAGAATATTTGATAGTTTGAAAGAACAATTAAAAGACTTCTAATCTTTTCAAAGCAGTTTGGATGATGCTGCATAAAAAAATTTTATGAATTTTCGGCAGATATGTGATACGTTGCCATTATCTCCTGAAGGAGCAAAGAAGCAACTTCAAATGAGCGAGATAATTAATTATTATGTATCAAACAATAACCAAAGATAGACTAGCCAGCAACCTATCAAAGATATGTAAGGAGGTAAGTATGTAGAAAAAATAATTGTCAATTTTATCAGCTATAAATAAAGTGAAGAAATACAACGCTAAACAAAAATATAACGTCTAAAGAAAAAAGTATTGTAATAAAATAACATCAATCGTCATCTTTATTTATATTTAAACAAACTTAAAATATAAAAAAGGCATTGTCTACAGAAAGAAAAACGACTGTTTCTATAATAATACTAGCGATGATTATTTAATATTTTTTTCAAAAGCAGACAATAAAAGGAGGAAAAATGAGTTCAATTTCAAATATGAAACATACTGTCGTGCTTTTTATTCCTGGATTGGGGTGCGATGGCTATTTCTATAACAGAACAATCCAAAAATTAGAATCTAACACAAGAAACGTACAAGAATATTCGTATAATTCAAATGGCATTACTGAAAACGAATTGAATATGAATAATTTCGATGTCGAAGGTAATTGCTTTAGAGAAATTATTCAAGGCGATTATTCAAAAAGTTCGAAACTATATAAAGAATTCGACAATAAAATTTCAGCTATAGTCTCTCTAGCTATCTCCAATCCTAATAAAGCTATTTTAGTAAAACTTACTTTGCAATATTATCCATGTTTCGAAAATGGTACAATTGTAACAAAGAAATATGATTCAATCAATAACCAAAAGGAAAAATTGTGCTTCATAATCGACAAAATAAAAAATAAAAATAGAGGGATAAGAATTATTTTAGTAGGGCATTCACAGGGAGGATTAGTTAATCTAGAAGCAGCGATTAGTAGAAGCAATTCGATTTATAAAGTCATATCGCTTTCCACACCATATAGAAGTGTTTTGGCTGCAGACTTATTAGCCATTCCTCTTTTAATTGGGAAAATCATTGAATCCTCTTTTGGAACAAACATTTTTTCTAATTTATCGGACTTTGATTTAGATGACGTCAATTATCAAAATAGAGTATTAAATCTATCTTCAGACGCATATTTCACTGATCTTCATATTAGATGGAACAATTTAGTGAACCGTCCACCTCTATTAGTAATTAGTGGTACATCTGGGCACTTAGTTACAAGAGATATTGGAGTCATTAGAACAAAGCAATCATTCGACGGATTAGTTAGAACTTGTGAACAAAATAATATTGCCAATGCCACTCATTTAAATTTGGCAAAAACGACGGTACCCTGCCTCCCACAAAAAACAATTTTTAACGAGACTTGTTTTGATCATGTATTATCTCCGTGTTATTACTTATGTCCTTTACCAAATTTTGGAATTAAAGATGCTTTATTTAGAACAGGACTTAATGTTTTATTCAAAGCAATAAAGAATAAAAATTTCAATTTTCTGAACGAAATCAATAGTGTTGATGATATTGGAGTAGTAAAAGCTATAAATGCAGGACTTAATAGGGGCAATGATTATGAATCAGCTTACCAAAATTATTATGATATATATGCATCAGACTATAGTCATATGTATTTACCTCAATGCGATGAAGTAATTGGACGATTGATATTCGAGTTTAATAATTAAAATTGAAAAGAGGTTCATTTATGATATATTATGTATAAGGTGATTTCAAATGAAACAAAATTTATTTTACATTGCGTTAGTCTTGTTTATTTCCGCATCAGGATGTTGTAAAAGGAACGATAATTATTTACATTTAGGAAAAACAATGCAAATAATTAGTGACAACGCTTATTGCTACTCTTTTACTCTAAAGAAATCAAATACGAAATATATTGAATTTGAAATAAATGCTTCTTACGATGAAGATTATTATTTCTATGATTCGCATGATAGCAATCCAATAAAGATTCAAGATGGTTATTATGACTTAGCAATTCATAATGCAAGTGACTCCTTTCAATATTGCTTAGTCAATGACGAAACCAACATACCTCAAAGTTATAATGCAGGTGGACCATTTTACGGAACTAAAATTACTTTTGATATTATGGTTGGTGAAAGTACTATTTCTTTGAGGTTATATTATTCTAAAGAAAAAGAACAAATCCCTAAAATATCTTTAAAAACCACAAAAATAATGAGTCCCACAATTGTCAAAGCTAATGATGTAAAGGAGAATAATACATCACATATCATTGAAGCAATAAGCATTCGAGCAAAATAATCTCATATTAGGTAAATTTATTAAATGAGTGATTTTTATCATTCATTTTTATTGGAGGAATAAGACAAAATGATAGCAACATTACCAATATCATATCCATATAAGCTAATTTATTCGTATTTTATTAATTATGAAGGAACTAAAAACTATGACAGCATAAAAAAAATTGTGTTGAATATTGACGAGCCTAAATCGAGTCGAGACATTTTGATAAAAAATATGCATATTATGATATTACTCGCTTTCAATAACAAAAAATTAAACGTGCAAGGTTTTATTTCCCTTATAGGAAAAATCTTTAATATTCCCCGTTTAATAAAAATTAGGTGCCGGTTGAATATACTTTCTGAACTAAGAAGTGAAGAGCTTTACCTCTCATGTGAGAATTTCATCAAAGATTTTGGCATAGGACTTTCTTCATTCGCTTTATTTGTTATTGCGTCAAAACTTATTGCTGAAAAAGAAGGTTTCTATTTTATTTTACCTATTTCTTATTTTGCTATCAGTAAAGATATAGAAAATGAACAAATCAAGAAACATTATTTGATGGGGGTCATAGAAAACCTAAGAATAAAGAATAAATCAGATGAAAGCCAAAACCTTTATGATAAAATAAAAGATTTCTACTCTCAAAATCAAGTGAACTTTTATAATGATGATATAAAGCACATATATTTATTCGGTTCAATAGCAAAAAACCAATATCACAAAGAAAGTGATATTGATATGGTTATTGAATTTTCAGAATCCACATCTCATATCAAGATTAATGAAATTATGAACATGTTAAAAGAACAAAACAGCAAACAATTTGGGAGAAATACAGATGCTTACGAATATTTTGAATTTATCAATAGAAACCCAAATCTTTCATTAAAGCAATTGTTTTAGCAATAACTTATTGTTTAATATTTCTAATTTAAAAATTCTAAATTATTAATCTTTCATTGGGGATTTATATGGAAATGAAAAAGAACAAAATGAAACAACC
>JALFBO010000132.1 GCA_022772105.1 Erysipelotrichaceae bacterium
GGCTCGTGTTGCAGGTCTTCCTTATCCAGGTGGTGTATCAATTGATAGAATATTTAAAGAAGGACAAGGAAAACATTCATACATTTTACCTCGTCCATTAGATGATGGAACATACAATTATTCATATTCCGGGATAAAGACTGCAGTTATCAATTTGGCTCATAAATTAGAACAAAACGGCGAAAAGTTAAATGTTCCTGATCTTTGCGTTTCATTTGAAGAAACGGCGATTGATTTACTTTTAGATAAGGCTTTACCAGCTGTAAAAGAATATAATGTTAAACAAGTAGTTCTTGCAGGTGGAGTATCCGCGAATTCCTATTTACGTAGTCAAATAGTTAAGCGTTTAGAGGGAAGTGGTGTAGAAGTAGTGATACCTCCTCTTTGGTGTACTACTGATAATGCGGCGATGATTGCTAAAGTAGGATCATATCTTTATGAAGAAAAAGTCTTCGCTCCTTTAAGCGTATCTGCTTCGCCTTGTTGGAAATTAGAGGATTTTAGAAAATTCTAATTATTATTAGCTTATAACAAATACATAAGAATAAAAGTTTTAATTAGGTATACTAATTAAGACTTTTTTTATGATATAATCAAATGGCATTGAAGGAAGAAGAAAATATGAATAGTGAAACATTTTTTTTAGAAATAAAACATATCGATAAAAAAACCGGTGCTAGATATGGCATTCTTCACACTCCACATGGAAATGTCGAAGTTCCTATGTTTATGCCTGTTGGAACGTTAGCTACCGTTAAAACATTATCACCAGAAGAAGTTAAAGAAGCTGGTGCAGGAGTTATTTTAGCAAATACATATCACCTATCAATTAGACCAGGTGAAGATGTTGTTGCAGAAGCAGGAGGACTTCATAAATTTATGAATTATGATGGACCGATGCTAACAGATTCGGGAGGATTCCAAGTTTTTTCTCTTGCCCAAAATAGAGAAATTACTGAAGAAGGAGTTACTTTTAGAAGTCATCTAAATGGTGAAAAACTATTCTTTTCACCGGAAAGAGCAATGGAAATAGAACAAAAATTAGGCGCGGATATTGCAATGTCTTTTGACGAATGTTGTCCTTATCCTGTCACTCACGATTATGCGGAAAAATCATTAGAAAGAACTTTACGTTGGGCCAAAAGAGGAAAAGCAGTCCATACTCGTAAAGATCAGGCCTTATTTGGAATTGTTCAAGGGGGCGAATTTAAAGATCTTCGTGAAAGATCAGCACAAGAACTAGTTAAAATCGGATTTGATGGTTATTCTATTGGAGGAACATCCATTGGTGAACCAAAAGATGTGATGAAAAAGATGGTGGAATATGGAGTTAAATATTTGCCTGAAGATAAACCTCGCTATTTGATGGGAGTGGGATCTGTTGATGAAATTTTAGATGGAATTAGTCAAGGAGTCGACATGTTTGATTGTGTTTTACCAACTCGTATTGCTCGTCATGGCGCACTTATGACTTCAAGTGGTAGAGTGAACATTCGTGATGCAAAATATGAAAGAGATTTTACACCTCTTGATGCAGAATGCGATTGTTATTGTTGTAAAAATTATACTAAAGCATATTTAAGACATTTATACAAATGCGATGAAACATTTGGAAAAAGATTATTATCTATTCATAATGTTCGCTTTTTAATCCATATGATGGAAGGGGCACGTGAAGCGATAAAAGAAGACCGATTTGAAGAATATAAAAATGAATTTTTAGCAAAATTTGGCGATGAAAGAGGGTTCTAAAATGGATGAGAAAATACTAAGTACAGAAGATTTTGATTATTATTTACCAGAGGAACTTATCGCACAAACTCCTTCAAAGTTAAGAGATCATTCCCGCTTGATGGTGCTTGATAAAACAAAAGAAACAATAACTCATGAAGAATACTTTTATGAGATTGAAAAATATCTTCAACCTGGTGATGTCCTAGTTAGAAATAATTCTAAAGTTATCCCAGCTCGTCTTTTTGGTGTTAAAGAAGAAACAGGCGCACACGTTGAAGTACTATTATTAAAAGACTTAGGTGAAGATGTGTGGGAATGTTTATGCGGCAATGCTAAAACAATTAAAAAAGGTACAATTATCACTTTTGGAAATGGCGAATTAAAAGCAAGATGTGAAGAAATACTTGATGAAGGAATCAGAAGAATGCGACTTCTTTATACAGGCATCTTATTTGAAATTCTTGATCTTTTAGGAAAGATGCCTTTACCTCCTTATATTCATACTCAATGTGAAGATAATTCTCGTTACCAAACAGTGTATGCGAAGGTGGAAGGATCCGCGGCCGCGCCAACTGCTGGGTTCCATTTTACTAAAGAATTATTTGATAGATTAAAAGCAAAGGGCGTGATTGTATGTGATGTTACGCTTCACGTAGGCTTAGGCACTTTTAGACCGGTTAAAGTAACTAATGTATTAGAACACCATATGCACTCAGAAATGTATGAAATGAGCCAAGAAACCGCTGATATATTGAATAAAGCAAAAGAACAAGGAAGAAGAATTATTGCCATAGGCACGACTTCAACAAGAACTTTAGAATCAGTTATTCAAAAATACGGGACTTTTAAAGAATGTCGAGGAGATACGTCAATTTTTATTTATCCTGGTTACAAATTTAAAGCAATAGATGCTTTAATCACAAACTTCCATTTACCTAAATCAACTTTGATTATGCTTGTTTCAGCTTTTTCTAGTAGAGAATTTATACTTAAAGCTTATCAAGAAGCAGTAGAAAAGAGATATAGATTTTTCTCTTTCGGAGATAGTATGTTTATCCATGGATGAGAAAAATACCAAGATTAATTATTATCAAAAAAGTCAAATAGAAATAGATAAAATTGTTCGTGAAGGTAAAAGACCAACGATTGCTTTACATGCTTGTTGTGGGCCTTGTTCAACTTATCCATTAGAGTTTTTAGCGCCTTTTTTCGATATCACCATTCTTTATCCAAACTCTAATATTTATCCTAGTGAGGAATATTTTAGACGTTTAAATGAACTAAAAAAGTATATTGAAATATTTAACAAAGAAAATGGCTATAGTGTAAAATTGGTCGAATTTGAATACAAAAACGAAGAATTTAATAAAAAATTAGAGATTTATAAGGACGAACCAGAGGGGGGGAAACGTTGCTTCCTTTGCTTTACTTTAAGGATGGATGAAGCTTATAAATATGCAGATGGATTAGGATTTGATTATTTTACTACTGTAATGACAATTTCAAGGCAAAAGAATTCGCAAGTTTTAAATAAAATTGGAGAAGAATTATCCGCTAAATACAAGACTAAATATTTTTATTCTGATTTTAAAAAGAAAAACGGAATTAACCGTTCTTATGAATTAAGAAGAAAATATAATTTATATAATCAGCAATACTGTGGATGTGTTTATTCATATGCACATTACTTAAAAAAGATTGAAGGGACTAAAGAAAACTAGTTCCTTTTTTATTTTTTCGATAATTTTGAAACGCGGGAACCCGTTAACAATAACTGATAAAAATCTCACGTGCATACGCGCGTACGTTTTATTTATAAAACATAAATTATATTACAAATACCTATAATCATTATTAAATGTTGAGCAAAGAAAAAATAAATTAAAAAAATTGTTGACACTAGTATATGATTCTAGTATAGTAGAAAAGGTCGAGTCTTTTGAAGATAAACGCGTTGATATGGGAGATTGCTGAACGCCGAAATCCGTTGTCATAGCTCGGATTCAACGGCCAAAAAAATAAAATCAGGTCACTCACATGGAGCGGAATGTCTAGCCACGATTTAGACAAATAGGAGGAAACAAACTATGGCAAAATCAAAAAAGATTAGAATTCGCTTAAAAGCATATGATCACAAAATCTTAGACTTATCAGTCGAAAAGATTATCAATGCAGCGAAAGAAACAGGAGCAGGAATTGTTGGACCAATCCCTCTACCAACAGAGAAACAAGTCTACACAATTCTACGTGCGGTTCACAAATACAAAGATGCTCGCGAACAATTCGAAATTAGAACCCACAAGAGATTAATCGATATCGTCAATCCACAAAAACAAACTATTGACGCATTACAACACTTAGATTTACCAGCTGGTGTTGATATCGAAATCAAATTATAAGGAAGGGCAGGGAAACCAATATGAAATCAATCTTAGGAAGAAAAATGGGTATGACCCAAGTCTTCGCAGCTGATGGCACAATGTATCCTGTAACAGTCATCGAAGTCTTACCAAACGTTGTTACACAAGTTAAGACAGAAGAAACAGACGGTTACAATGCTATCCAAGTCGGTTATGAAGAAAAGAAAGAAAACCGTTGCAATAAAGCTGAATTAGGTATCTTCAAGAAAGCAAACACAACACCTAAATATGAATTAGCTGAATTACAAGGTGATGAAATGAATTACAACGTTGGTGATAAAATCACATGCGACATCTTTAAAGCAGGCGATATCGTTGACGTTACAGGCGTAAGCAAAGGAAAAGGATTCAGCGGTGCAATTAAACGTTATGGATTCAAAATCGGACCTAAAGGTCACGGTTCAGGATACCACAGAGGATCAGGTTCATTCGCTACTAATGGTCGTTACAACCGTGGCGTTATGAAAGGCAAAAAATCTGCAGGTCATCATGGAAATAAACAAGCAACTATCTTAAATTTATTAGTGGTTGGTGTTAACCCAGAACAAAATGCATTATTGATTAAAGGCGCTGTACCAGGACCAAAGAAATCAATCGTTACAGTTAGAACAGCTGTTAAGGTTCAAAGAGGTACAAAACAAGAAGCTAAACCTTTAGTTGATTGGACAAAGAAGGGAGAATAGAATATGGCAAGCAAAAAAGTAACTCTTCCAGTAGTTAATCAAGCAGGCGAAGTTGTTGTTAAAGCAATGACTGTTGCTCCAGAAGTATTCGGTGTTGAAGTTAATGAACAAGTTATCTTCGACGCAGTCCAAGTTTACCAATCAAATCAACGTCAAGCTACAGCAAAAACTAAAACAAGAGCTGAAGTTTCAGGTGGAGGTAAAAAACCTTGGAGACAAAAAGGAACTGGCCGTGCAAGAGCTGGTTCAACAAGATCACCATTATGGAGACATGGTGGCGTAGTATTTGGCCCTACAGGAAATCAAAACTACACACTAGCACAAAATAAGAAAGAACACGCTTTAGCAGTTAAATCAGCTTTAACTCTTAAAGCTCAAGAAAAAGACATTATCGTAGTTGATTCATTCAAACTAGATGGTGCTAACACAAAAGCAATGGTAGCAATCTTAAAAGCAATCAACGCTAAAGCTAAATCATTAATCGTTGTTGAAGATGATGCAGATGATTTAGTATTGAGTGCAAGAAACATTGCAGGTGTTACAATCGTTACAACAAACAATGTTTGTGTTTATGATTTATTAAATAATGGAAGCGTAATTTTCACAAAAGCTTCTATTAAGAAGGTTGAGGAGGATCTCAAGTAATGCCACGTAAAAAGAAAGAAGAAGCAGTAGTTCAAGAAAGAAAATTTGCTGCTCCACAAATTAACAGTTTCGATGTAATCATTGCTCCAATCGTTACAGAAAAGTCAATGCAATTACAAAAAGAACAAAACAAAGTAACTATGAAAGTTGCTAAAAACGCTAATAAGGCTCAAGTTAAATTAGCAGTTGAACAAATCTTTGATATCAGAGTTGTTGATGTTAAGATTATCAATGTTGCTGCAAAAGCAAAGAGAGTTGGACGTTACGAAGGAACAGTACCTGCTTACAAAAAAGCAATCGTTACTATTGCTCCAGAAGATAACATCAACTTATACAAAGAAGAAAACGAATAAGACATTAAGTCGAATATAGGAGAAAAAAATTATGGCAATCAGAACATATAAGCCTACTTCCGCTGGTCGTAGACATATGACAAATTCAACATTCGCTGAAATCACAACTAATACTCCTGAAAAAAGTTTGTTAGTCACACTTAAGAAAACAGGTGGACGTAATAACACAGGTATGATTACTTGCCGTCACATTGGTGGAGGTAACAAAACTAAATACCGTGTAATTGATTTCAAGAGAAATAAAGATAACATCGTTGGTAAAGTAGCAACTGTTGAATACGATCCAAACAGAAATGCAAATATCTGTTTAATCAATTACGTAGATGGTGAAAAGAGATACATTCTTGCACCACAAGGTTTAAAAGTTGGAGATACAATCGTATCTGGCGAAGCAGTCGATATCAAAGTCGGTAATGCTATGCAACTTGGTAACATTCCTGAAGGTACAATGGTTCACAATGTTGAATTACAACCAGGTAGAGGTGGACAAATGTGCCGTGCTGCTGGAACAGCTGCTCAAGTATTAGGTGCTGAAGGAAACTATGTTATTCTTCGTTTAGCTTCTGGTGAAGTTAGAAAAGTACTTAAAGTATGTAGAGCTACAATTGGTATAGTTGGTAATGAAGATTGGAACTTAATCAACTTTGGTAAAGCTGGTAAGAACAGATGGTATGGCGTTCGTCCTACTGTTCGTGGTTCTGTTATGAACCCTAACGATCACCCACATGGTGGTGGTGAAGGTAAGTGTCCTGTCGGACGTGATGCACCAAGAACTCCTTGGGGTAAACGTGCACTTGGCGTTAAGACAAGAAATGCTAAAAAAGCTTCAAACAAACTAATTGTTAGAAGAAGATCTAAATAATTAAGAAGGAGGAAATGAAAAAATGGCACGTAGTTTAAAAAAGGGACCATTCTGTGATGAACACTTAATGAAAAAAGTTGAAGCACTTAATGCATCCGGTAAAAAAGAATTAATTAAAACATGGTCAAGAAGATCAATGATTTTCCCATCATTCATTGAACATTCCTTCGCAGTATACAATGGTCATGAATTTATCACTGTTTTCGTTACAGAAGATATGGTCGGTCATAAGTTAGGTGAATTTGCACCAACTAGAAAATATACTGGTCATATTGGTAACAATGCAGAAGATAGAGCTGCTAAAAAGAAATAGGAGGACAGAATATGGAAGCAACAGCAAAAGTTACTGGAGTTCGTATTACTCCTAGAAAAGCTAGATTAGTAATTGATCTAGTAAGAGGCAAAGATGTCTCTGTAGCACTTGGTATCTTAGCTAATGTTAATAAATCAGCTTCAGTTGTAGTTGAAAAATTAATCAAATCAGCAGCAGCTAACGCTATTAACAACAACAAGATGGATGAATCAAAATTATACGTCGCTGCAATCTATGCAAACGATGGACCAAGATTAAAAAGATTTAGACCAAGAGCTAAAGGCTCAGCAAACTCTATAATTAAGAGAACATGCCACATCACATGTGTGGTTAAAGAAAGATAGGAGGAAAAAGTCATGGGTCAAAAAGTTAATCCAGTCGGAATGAGAATTGGCATTAGCCGTGATTGGAATTCTAAATGGTACGCTTCTAATAAAGACTTTTCATCCTTATTAAATGAAGATGTCCAAATTAGAAAATATCTAAATGGAAAATTAAAAGAAGCTCTTCTTTCTCACATTGAAATCGAAAGAGCTAATAAAGAAAGTGTTAAGGTTTTAGTTTTCACAGCTCGCCCAGGCCTAGTATTAGGACAAGATGGTGAAAATGTTAAGAAAATCACTAAAGAATTAACAAAAATCGCTGGTGGTAAATCAGTAAAAATTGCAGTAGTTGAAGTTAAAAACCCTGCATTAGATGCAAACATTGTTGCTCAAGAAATGGCTAAACAACTTGAAGATAGAGCTTCATTCAGAAATGTTCAAAAGAAGACAATTCAAAAAGTTATGAAAGGCGGAGCAGTCGGTGTTAAGACAATGATTTCAGGCCGTTTAGCAGGTGCTGATATCGCAAGAAGTGAAGGCTATAAAGAAGGTGTTGTTTCATTACATACATTACGTATGGATGTTGACTACGCTATGGCAGAAGCAGATACACAATATGGAAAACTTGGCTGCAAAGTATGGATTTCACGCGGTGAAGCTAAAAAGAATAAACCTGCTGAAAAAGCTGATTTTTCTGCAAAAAAAGCAAATAAACCAGTAGAAAAGAAAGGAGAATAGTTTACTATGTTACAACCAAAAAGAGTTAAATATAGAAGACCACATAGCATCAAATACGAAGGCTTATCAAAAGCTGGTAATGAAGTATCATTTGGTGAATTCGGTCTCCAAGCTGTTTCCGGAAACTGGATTACTGCTAGACAAATCGAATCTGCTCGTATCGTTTTATCAAGATACACAAAAAGAGGCGGACAAATCTGGATCAGAATCTTCCCTCAATTAGCAAAAACAAAGAAACCTGCTGAAGTAAGAATGGGTTCTGGTAAAGGTTCACCAGAATTATGGGTTGCTGTTGTTAAAACAGGACGCGTAATGTTTGAAATTGGTGGAGTTAATGAAGAAGTCGCAAGAGAAGCATTAAGACTTGCATCTTACAAACTCCCATTAAAATGTAAAGTAATTGCGAAAGGAGAAAAATAGTAATGATGAAATTAAATGAAATCAGAGAATTATCTACTGATGAATTAAATGAAAAAGTTTACGAATTAAAACAAGAATTATTATCTCTCCGTTTCCAACATGCTACAGGCCAATTAGAAAACGGCAAGAAAATCACTGAACTCCGTAAAACAATTGCTCGTATTTATACAGTAATTAAAGAACGTGAGTTAGGAATTAACTAGGGAGGAACTAAAACATGGAAAGAAATACACGTAGAGTTATTCAAGGTGTTGTTATCTCAAATAAAATGGATAAGACAATCAACGTTTTAGTTGAAACTCACAAAAAAGATAAAAAATATGGTAAGAGAGTTAAATATGCTAAAAAATATTTTGCTCACGATGAAAACAACGAATGCTTAGTTGGTGATACAGTTGAAATTATGGAAACTCGTAAATTATCAGCTAACAAACACTTCAGATTAGTTAGAGTTATCTCTCACGCTGAAGACGTTAAATAATAAGAGGAGGATAAAGAATTATGGTTCAAACAGAAACAAATTTAGTTGTTGCTGATAATTCAGGCGCTAAATCCGTTCGTATCTTCCGCTTATACGGTGGATCAAAAAGAAAAGTATCTTCAATCGGTGACATCGTTATGTGTGCTGTTAAAGATGCTATTCCAAACGGAAAGATCAAAAAAGGTGATATCGTAAAAGGTATTATCGTAAGAACAAAAAAAGGTGTTGAAAGAGCTGATGGTTCATATGTTAGATTTGATGATAACGCAGTTGTTATTATCAATGAAGATGGTACACCAAAAGGCACACGTGTCTTTGGTCCAGTAGCTCGTGAACTCCGTGAAAAAGGCGAAGGAGCAATGAAAATTATCTCCTTAGCAAACGAAGTTTTATAGGAGGAAGCGCTAAATGAAACTTAAAAAAGGTGATAAAGTCATCGTCATCGCTGGCGCTGACAAGGGAAAAACAGGAACAATTCAAAAAGTTTTCCCAAAATTAAATAGAGTTGTTATTGATGGCGTTAACGTCCACAAGAAGCACATGAAACCAAGACAAAATAATCCAGAAGGATCAATCGTTGAAATTTTTGCACCAATTGATGCATCAAACGTTGCAATCTTAGATCCAAAGGAAAAGAAACCAGCTCGTATTACTGTTAAGATCGACGAAAATGGAAACAAAGTTCGTTATACAGCACAATATGGCAATAAAATTGACTAAGGAGGTAACTGAACATGCAAGAAGCAAGATTAAAAGCTAAATATAAAACTGAATGTGTTCCAGCTTTAATGGAAAAATTCAAATATACATCAGTTATGCAAGTTCCTCATCTAGAAAAAGTAGTCATTAACGTAGGCGTTGGTGATGCTACTCAAAATTCAAAATTCTTAGATGATGCAGTTGCTGACTTAACAATAATCACTGGTCAAAAACCAGTTGTTACAAAAGCAAAAAAATCAATTGCTACTTTCAAATTAAGAGAAGGACAAGCAATCGGTTGCAAAGTAACTCTAAGAGGTACAAGAATGTACGAATTCTTAGACAAATTATTCAACATTTCCTTACCACGTGTTAGAGATTTCCGTGGTGTAAGCAAAAACGCTTTCGATGGAAAAGGAAACTATACATTAGGTGTTAAAGAACAATTAATTTTCCCTGAAATTGACTTCGATAAGATTGGCAAAATCAGAGGTATGGATATTGTTATGGTTACTACAGCTAATACAGATGAAGAAGGCTATGCTCTTCTTGAATTATTAGGAATGCCATTCCACAAATAAGAAGGAGGATAAAGATTATGGCAAAAACATCATTAAAAGTTAAACAATCTCGTCCTCAAAAGTTCGCAGTTAGAGAATATACTCGCTGCTCACGTTGTGGACGTCCACACTCAGTACTTCGTAAATTCGGAGTATGCCGTATCTGCTTGAGAGAATTAGCATACAAGGGTGAAATCCCAGGTATGAAGAAATCAAGCTGGTAGACGAAAGGAGAACATATAATTATGGTTATGACAGATCCAATCGCAGATATGCTTACAAGAATTCGTAATGCAAATCAAATGAAATATGAAGCAGTTTCAATGCCTTCAAGTAAAATGAAAGTTGCAATTGCTGAAATATTAAAAGAAGAAGGTTTCATCGCTGACTACACAGTCACTGGTGATACTAAAAAAGAATTAAGCTTAAGCTTAAAATATGGCGAAAACGGAGAAAAAGTTATTACTGGTTTAAAGAAAATCTCAAAACCAGGTCTTCGTGTTACAGCTCCTGCTGATAAACTACCACGTGTTTTAAACGGTTTAGGTATCGCAGTTATTTCTACTTCACAAGGTTTAATGACTGATAAAAAAGCACGTAAATTAGGTATCGGTGGCGAAGTTATCGCTTACGTTTGGTAATAGGAGGTTCTAGAATATGTCAAGAATAGGAAAGAAACCAATTGTATTACCAGCTGGTGTTACAGTTACAATCAACGGATCAAATGTTGAAGTTAAAGGACCTAAAGGAACATTAAATCGTACTTTCGATAGCCTCGTTACTATTAAACAAGAAGGTAATGAATTAATCGTTACTCGTCCAAATGATGAAATCAGATCACGCGCTATGCACGGTACTACTAGAGCATTATTAAATGATATGGTTATCGGTGTATCTGAAGGATTCAAAAAAGAATTAGAAATCGTTGGTATCGGTTATAGAGCTGCTATGAGAGGACAAAATATTGTTCTAAATATGGGTTACTCTCATGAAGTTGTTAAAGAACCACTTCCTGGTGTTAAAATTGAAACTCCAGAACCAACAAAAATTATCGTAACTGGATGTGATAAACAAGCAGTTGGTCAAACAGCAGCTGTTATCAGAGAAGTACGTAAACCTGAACCATATCAAGGTAAAGGTATTAAATACAAAGGCGAATTTATCTTACGTAGAGAAGGTAAACGCGCTGGTAAGAAATAGAACTCAAGAAAGGAATTATTAATATGATCAACAAGGAATCAAAAAATGTAAGCCGTGTTAGACGTCATGCTCGTGTTCGTGCAAAAATTAGCGGAACTCCAGAATGTCCAAGATTGAGTGTATTTCGTTCAAACGCAAACATTCACGCTCAAATCATTGATGATGTAAATGGCGTTACTTTAGTAGCAGCTTCTTCATTATCATTAAAACTTAAAAACGGCGGTAATGTCGAAGCAGCTAAAGCTGTCGGTGCTGAAATCGGCAAATTAGCTGTAGCAAAAGGCATTGAAAACGTTGTATTCGATCGTTCAGGATATATCTATCATGGTCGTGTACAAGCTTTAGCAGATGCAGCTCGTGAAGCTGGTCTAAAATTCTAGGAGGAAGAAAAAATGGCAGAAGAAAAAGTAGTAAATACAGAAGCTGTAGCAGAAGCTCCTAAACAAGAAGCTAGCGAAAAGAAACCATTCAGAGGTCCTCGTGGAAACAAAGGTGGCAAATTCTCAAAAAGAGAAGGCGGCAAAAAAGAATTCGAAAAGCAATATGAAGAAAAGGTTATCGCTATTAACCGTGTTTCAAAAACAGTTAAAGGTGGCCGTCATATGCGTTTCGCTGCTTTAGTAGCAGTTGGCGATGGCAAAGGAAACTTTGGCTTTGGCTGCGGTAAAGCAGGTGAAGTACCTGATGCAATTAAGAAAGCATTAGAATCTGCTAAAAAGAATATGAGTCATATCACATTAGTCAAAGGCTCAATTTCACACGAAATTTATGGTAAATTCGGTGCTTGTAAAGTATTCTTAAAACCAGCTCCTACAGGTACTGGAGTTATCGCTGGTGGTCCAGTTCGTGCAATCTTAGAATTAGCAGGTATTAAAGATATTTATTCAAAAGTATATGGTTCAAGAACTCCTATTAACTGTGTTAGAGCAACATCTAATGGTTTGAAGAACCTAAAAACAAGTGCACAAGTAGCTGCACTTCGTAAGTAGGAGGTAACAAAATGAAATTAAATTCATTACAATACACAGAGGGATCTAGAAAGGTCTCTAAAAGAGAAGGCCGTGGTTTAGGCTCAGGCATTGGAAAAAATGGCGGTCATGGTAATAAAGGTCAAAACTCAAGAAGTGGTGGCGGAACTCGCTTAGGCTTCGAAGGTGGACAAAACCCAATTTACAGAAGATTACCAAAGAGAGGATTTAACCACTTCGGTAGAGTTGAATTCTCAGTAGTTAATGTATGCGATTTAAATAAATTTGAAGACGGAACAGTTGTTAATCCAGCTTTATTAGTTAAAGAAGGATTAATCCCTGCAAACTATGCAAAAGTTAAAGTATTAGGAAACGGTGAATTAACTAAGAAATTAACTGTTACTGCTAACCAATTCTCAAAGAGTGCTGAAGAAGCAATCAAAGCAGTCGGTGGTACAACTGAGGTAATTTAATATGAAGAAATTGGTTGCCATGCTCAAAAACAAGGACATTCGTGATCGTATCTTATTCACACTTATGATGATGTTCGTATTTAGATTAGGTACGTCAATCACAGTCCCTGGAGTTACAATTTCAAAAGATGCAATGGATACAACCAGCGTCTTAAGTATGATGAACTTACTTGGTGGAGGTGCTTTACAAAACTTCTCAGTATTTGCTCTTGGCGTCTCTCCTTATATTACTTCATCTATTATTATCGAACTTCTTTCAAAAGACGTTCTTCCAGCATTGACCGAACTTTCTAAAGAAGGTCAATCTGGTAGAAAGAAAATTGAAATGGCAACACGTTACTTAACTCTTGTTCTTGGCGCAGTTCAAGCGTATGGAGTTATTGTAACAATGCATAATTCAGAATATATTTCTTTTTCAGAAACATTAAACTTCTGGGTTTATGCTAAACTTGTTTTATACTTAATGGCAGGATCTATGTTAGTTATGTGGATGGCTGACCAAATTACAGAAAAAGGTATTGGAAATGGTGTCTCAATGATTATCTTTGCTGGTATCGTTGCTTCCCTTCCAAGCCAAATCTATACAGCTATCTATTATTTCTTTACATCAGAATTAGTTACTGAAGAATCAAGAATTATCCAAGGTGCAGTTAAACTAGCGCTATATTTAGTTACAATGGTTGCAATTGTCATCTTCGTTACTTATGTTGAAAAATCAATAAGAAAGATTCCTGTTCTTCATTCAGGAACTGGTGGAGCACTTAACGCTAAAGTTAACAATACTTCATTCCTACCAATTAAAATAAATTCAGCTGGTGTTATTCCAGTTATCTTCGCTAGCTCCATTATGATGGCGCCAGCGGTTATCGTAAGCTTTGTAGTAGAGAACTATTCAAATAATGATACAATAACCAATATATTGAATATTTTTACTCCATCAGCTTTAACAAAAATGCCATGGTTCGACGGATCAACTTGGTATATGCCTTGGGGCTTAATAATTTATGTTATCTTAATATTTGTATTTAGCTTCTTCTATTCCAATTTGACTATCTCACCAGAAACTTTAGCGGAAGATTTCCAAAAGAACGGAAGTTATATTCCAGGAATTAGACAAGGAAATTCAACCGCTCGTTATGTTAAAAAGGTTTTAAATAGAGTTACTTTCTTAGGCGCTTGTGCATTAACATTTATCGCTGTTATTCCAGTTGCTTTAACTCTATTAAATGTTGTACCTTCAACCTTATCATTAGGAGGTACCGGATTAATCATCGTTGTCGGTGTTGCTCTTGAAACAGTTCAACAACTAGATGGACTTCTTGCAAGTAACCAACACGCTAATGTTGTTTAATTTATAAACAAAAGGAGAATCAAATATGAATATTATTCTTATGGGTCCACCTGGTGCAGGTAAGGGCACTCAATCTGAAAAAATTTTAGCAAAGTACAACATTCCTCATATCTCTACAGGTGATATGTTTAGAGAGGCTATCAAAAACCAAACTAAATTAGGAATGGAAGCACAAAGCTATATCAATTCAGGAAAATTAGTTCCTGATGAAGTAACAATCGGTTTAGTTAAAGAAAGACTATCACAACCTGATTGTGCAAATGGATATCTTCTCGATGGTTTCCCAAGAACAATCCCTCAAGCAGAAGCTTTAGAGAAGTTATCACAAGAAATCGCACGTCCAGTGGAGATTGTGGTAAATATTACCGCTAATAAAGATGTATTAGTGGAGAGAATTTCCCAAAGAAGAGTTTGCCCATCATGCGGTAACTCATATCACTTAACATTCAAAAAACCACAAGTTGAAAATGTTTGTGATGGCTGTGGAGCATCTTTAATTCAAAGAAAAGATGACACAATCGAAAGCTTGAACGTAAGATTAGACGCTTATGAAAACCAAACAAAACCATTAGTTGATTTCTATTCAGAAAAAGGCTTATGCAAAGAAGTTGATGGTCTTCAAAGCATTGATGATGTATTCAAAAACATTCAAGATATTCTTGACGAGGTAAAATAATGATCGTTATCAAATCTAGTAGAGAGATCGCTTTGATGAAAGAAGCGGGAAAAATTCTAGCTAATGTATTTGATATTTTAGAACCATTATGTGTTCCAGGTACTACAACGAAACACCTTTCCGAAGTCGCGGAAAAGGTGATTCGTGATGCCGGGGCAATACCCGCGGAAAAAGGATATTATGGCTACCCAGCAGCAATATGCGCTTCTATTAATGAAGTGGTTGTTCATGGTATCCCTGGAAACCGTAAACTCAAGGATGGCGACATTATATCTTGTGATATCGTCGTCCAATATCAAGGATATATGGCTGATGCATGTCGAACATTTAAAGTAGGTAATGTCAGCTCTGAAGCAGAAAGATTAGTTAAAGTAACCGAGGAGTGTTTCTTCAAGGCACTAGAGTTTGCTCGCCCTGGAAATCATGTTGGAGATTTATCAAGTGCAATTCAAAAGCACGCTGAAGCAGCGGGATATTCTGTAACACGTGATTATACAGGACACGGCTTAGGAAAAGAAATGCATGAAGATCCAAACATTCCAAATTATGGTATTCCTGGTAAAGGACCAAAACTTGTTGAAGGAATGACCATTGCGATTGAACCAATTATTCTTCAAGGCAGAAAAGAGACAAGAGTACTACCTGATGGTTGGACAGCAGTTACCATTGATGGTAAATTAGCAGCTCACTATGAAAACTCAATCGTAATTACAAAAGATGGTTATGAAATTCTCACTATGAAATAATGCGAACTAGGAGGAAAAGTAAAGAATGGCAAGAGAAGACGTCATTGAAGTAGAGGCGGTAGTTGTTGAAACTTTACCTAACGCAATGTTTAGAGTAAAGCTTGAAAACGGTGTAGTAATTCTCGCCCACGTTTCTGGTAAAATCCGCATGAATTACATTCGCATCTTACCAGGTGATAGAGTTACAGTAGAAATATCGCCATATGATTTAACACGTGGTAGAATAACATTTAGATACAAATAGTATCGACTAGAAAAACTAGTATTTAGGAGGAAATATTTATGAAAGTAAGACCTTCAGTAAAACCAATTTGTGACAAATGCAAGGTTATTCGTAGAAAAGGCCGTGTTATGGTTATCTGCGTTAATCCTAAGCACAAACAAAGACAAGGTTAATTTAGGAGGATATTGAAAATGGCACGTATTGTAGGTGTTGATATACCTAATGATAAGCAAGTAGCTTATTCATTAACTTATATCTATGGTATTGGATTATCAACAAGTAAAAAAATTTTAGCAGCTTGTGGAGTAGATCCAACTATCAGAGTTAAAGATTTAACAGATGAACAATTAACAAAAATTAGAAACGAAGTTTCAAAAATCAAAACAGAAGGTGACTTAAGAAGAGAAATCGCTCTTAACATTAAGCGCTTATCAGAAATTGGTTGCTATCGTGGTTTAAGACATAGACATGGTTTACCAGTCCGTGGTCAAAGAACAAAAACTAATGCTCGTACACGTAAAGGACCAAGAAAAACAATTGCTAACAAGAAAGTAGCAACAAAGTAGGAAAGTGAGGATATAGACTTATGGCAAAACAAAATAACGCAGCAGCACGTAAGAAGAAAATTAAAAGATCTTTCACTAAAGGTGTAGCACACATTCATTCTACATTTAATAACACAATCGTTACAATTACTGATGAAGCAGGTAACGCAATCGCATGGTCAAGTGCTGGTGCATTAGGTTACAAAGGTGCAAAGAAAGCAACTCCATTTGCTGCTCAAATGGCCGCTGAAGCTTGTGCAAAAGTAGCTGTTGACCAAGGATTAAAATTCGTTGACGTAGATGTTAAAGGACCAGGACCTGGCCGTGAATCAGCTTTAAGAAGCTTACAAGCAGCTGGCTTACAAGTTCAAACTATTACAGATACTACACCAATTCCACATAATGGTTGCCGCCCACCAAAGCGTCCACGTGGTTAGTCGTGTATAAAACTAAAAGAAGTATTGAAATTACAAACTTTTAACCAAGCCAGGGAGGAACGCTATGAAAAAATTTGAAAAACCAGAATTTAAGATCGCAACTTACGACACAAAAAGTAATTATGGACATTTCGTAATTGAACCACTCGAAAGAGGATTTGGTATGACTTTAGGTAATGCTTTAAGAAGAGTTCTTCTTTCATCTTTACCAGGAACAAGTGTCTATGCAATTGAAGTAGAAGGTGCACGTCATGAATTCTCATCTTTGGATGGAGTAGAAGAAGATGTAACAGCAATCGTTTTAAATCTTAAGAACTTAGTTATTAAGAGCAACGATGAAATCGATACAAGTTATAAATTATCTTTATATATCGATTCACCAAAGACTGTATTAGCTTCTGATATTTCATGTCCAGCAGGCGTCGAAATTGTTAACAAAGATTTAGAAATTGCTCATGTTAACGAAGGTGGTAAATTATGCATGACAATCTATTGCAAAACAGGTAGAGGTTATGTTACATCTGAAGGAAATAAAGACCCTGATTTCCCAATCGGTATGATTCCAACAGATTCTAATTATTCACCAATTACAAAATGTTCTTACACTGTAGATTCAACTCGTGTAGGTCATAATAGCAATTATGACAAACTAGATTTAGAAGTTTGGACAAATGGCTCTATGGAACCTCATCGCGCAGTTGCATTAGCTGCTAAGATTTTAGTAACACACTTCCAATTATTTGCTGAATTAGATGATACAGCAAAGAGTATTGAAGTATTAGCAGAAACAGTTGAAGAACCAAAGAATAAATATCAAGATATGACAGTTGAAGAATTAGACTTATCTTGTCGTTCATTAAACTGCTTAAGAAGAGCAAATATCGCTACAGTTATGGAATTAACACAAAAGACTGAAGAAGATATGATGAAAGTAAGAAATCTTGGTAAGAAATCATTAAAAGAAGTTAAAGAAAAATTGATTGCAATTGGTCTTGGCTTCAGAGAATATGAATAGGGAGGAACCTTTATATGAAGACTCAAGGACGTAAAAATGTTCATGGTAAAGGCGGCGTAAGATTTAAAGCTGCTTATACAAAATCAAAATATGAATCAATGTTAAGAACATTAGTCACAGACTTAATCGTAAAAGAATCTATCACTTGCACATTATCAACAGCTAGAGACTTATCAGCATTAGCAGATAAGTTAGTTACTCTTGGTAAAAGAGGAGATTTACACGCTCGTAGATTAGCAGCTGCACAAATTCGTGATGTTTGGGCTGATGAAAAGAACAATGTTACTGCATTACAAAAATTATTTGGAACTTTAGCTCCAAGTTATAAAGATCGTAATGGCGGCTATACAAAAGTTTTAAAAACTGAAAATAGACGCGGTGACAACGCTCCAATGGCAATTGTTACTTTTGTTAAATAAGAGATTTATAAAATATAAAAGCTACATCGATTGATGTAGCTTTTTAATTCGTTTCAATTTTCTTATCGTATAAATAAATGTTTAAATAAGTAAATAATACACATATAGATGTGCTAAGAAGAAGAATCACAACATATTTTAAGTTGATATCTTTAATCGGTAATAGGATTAAAGAAGTTACACCAAATACACATAATAATATAGTGATATAAAATATGAAGAAGAATAAATAATTAAATTTCTTAAATCTATACGTGAATGATAAAAATGATGAAAATAACGATAATAAGATAATCATTTCTTCTATAAAGAAATAGGAAAGAAGAAAGAGGATATAGGAAAGATCAATATGTTCTATGAGGAATAGCGAATATAAGTTTTGATAGTTTAGATTGAGTATAGCAAATATACTTAATCCCATAAAAGTAATTATCACGTGAGCGATTAATAAAATAAATCCCCAGATTGATAAAGAAGTAAAACTTACAAAAAACATCGTTTTTCTTTCAAAAGGAAGAAGAGAAATATTCATTCTTTGTGAAGATATGATACTCTTTTTTACATATAAATGAATCAAATATCCATAAATTATGATAAATATGCATAAGGATAATTTATATAGTTTATTTAGGTAAATAAAAATAGTATTAGAGTCATATAAACTTAGAAAATAATTTGGGTTTATTAACGATGGTATCGCGCCGCTTAAGGGGACTATAAATCCTAAAATAAGCATAAATAAGAGGCTATAAAGGAAATAGGGGAGAAATAAGGAAAGCTCAAAATTAAGTAGTTTTTTAATCATTTTTGATAACCTCCTTAAAATAAAGAGATATCGATTTATCATGCTCTTTTATTAAAGTATTAGCTTGGGCGACAAGAAGAAGTTTTCCTTTATCAAGAAAGATGACTGAATCACAAGAGTCTTCAATGTCTTCAACTAAAGAAGAAGTGATAATAATCAAGGAATTCTTAGAACATGTTTCAAATATTGTGGAAAATATAAATTCACGAACATCAATAGGAAGATCTTCCCCCTTTAAAGGCTCATCAAGTAAATAAATCTTAGTTTCGCGAGATAATGTTAAGCATAGCATCAATATTTTTTTATTCTTTGAACTTAAATCTTGATATAAAGATTCAGGAGAAATATTAAATTTGCTTAGAAGACTCGTCATAATAATTTGGTTAAAATCTTTATAAAAATCAGCATAAAAGTTAACAATAGATTTGACGCTATTACTTTTAAAGAAGACGTAATCTTCTCCAAGATATGATATAAAGCGTCTTGTATCTTTAGAAAGTGGTTTATTAAAAATATAGACATCACCTTGATAAGAAGGAATTAAGGAAGCAAGTATTTTTAATAAGGTTGATTTACCAGCACCTTCTTTTCCAAATATTCCTACCACTTGACCAGTATGAATATCTAAAGAAATATTATTTAAACTAGGTGCTTCTTTATTATAGAATTTCTTAGTTACATTACGAAGCGTTATTGCATTTTCCATAGATTCATACTCCTAGACATGAATAAATTATATATTAACCACTATTTTATTACAAATGTCTTATCTAATTTGTTTTAATTATATTTATAATTAGATGCAAAATTTGTATAATATTTGAAGGAGGATTCGGCAATGGAAACAAAAAGAAAAGATTATATTTCTTGGGATGAATATTTTATGGGGGTAGCATTACTTTCCGCTTGTAGAAGCAAAGATCCTTCAACTCAAGTGGGAGCTTGCATCGCCTCAAATCAAAATAAAGTTGTATCGATGGGATATAATGGAATGCCTATAGGATGTAATGATGATGTAATGCCTTGGTCAAGAAGCGAAGAAAACGAACTTGACAACAAATATCTTTATGTATGCCACGCTGAATTCAATGCTATTTTAAATACAGTTGCTTCTTTAGAGGGATGTAGAATCTATGTAACTTTATTTCCTTGTAATGAATGTGCAAAAGCTATCATTCAATCGCATATAAAGGAAGTTATTTATCTTGACGATAAATATCATGATTCTGTTTCTGCGACTGCGTCAAGAAAGTTATTTGACCTAGCAGGAATTAAATATCGTAAATATGAAGGGAGAAGACCTTCATTGAGTTTTGGAAAGTTTTAGGTGTTAGAAAATGAGTAATCAAAAGAAGAACAATATTGATAAAAGAAAAAGTACATTAACAAAAAGATTTGTTGTTTTATTTGTTGTTTTTACTATGGGAGTAATTTGGATTTTTTCTATTCTTGCTAACAATAATGTTCTACAAAAAGGTACACCTCGAATAATCACATTAGTGTGTCTTATTGCTGTATCCGTCATTTATTGGACAGTATTTTACATTCTTTTAAGAAGACAAGATCAAAGGAAGGATAACTAAATGGAAGCTTTAAACATTAAGGATTTATCATTTAGATATGATAGTAAAAGCGTAGTTTTTAAAAATCTTTCTTTATCTCTTGAAGAAGGTGAGTATGTATCCATAATAGGCCATAATGGGTCTGGTAAATCTACTCTCGCTAAATTGATTATTGGCTTAATTGAACCTCAAACTGGAATCATTTCTATTTTTGGAGAAGAATTAGATTGTTCTAAACCTAATTTTTATGAATTAAAGAAAAAGGTGGGAATTGTTTTTCAAAATCCAGATAATCAATTTATTGGAACCACGGTACAAGATGATATCGCTTTTGGACTTGAAAACCATTGCGTACCTCATGAAGAAATGGATGCTATAATTAAAGAATATGCTACTGAAGTAGGAATGATAGATTATCTTGAAAAAGAACCTTCTTCCTTATCAGGAGGACAAAAGCAACGCGTTGCCATTGCTGGTGTTTTGGCTATGAAGCCAGATATTATTATCATGGATGAATCAACGGCAATGTTAGATCCAAAAGGAAAAAGAGAAATAAGAGAATTAACTTCCAAAATTAGAAAGATTAATCCTCGTTTAACTATATTAAGTATTACTCATGATATAGAAGAAGCTTTTGCTTCTGATCGAGTAGTTGTTTTAAACAAGGGAGAAATTGTTTATAACGATACCCCTAACAATGTATTTATTCATCAAAAAGAATTAGAAGAAATGAAACTAGATGTTCCTTTTATTTATCGTTTGAAAGATGAATTAATCAAGCAAGGTATTGAAGTAACAAGTTCTACTGAGGAAGGTATGGTGAATGAATTATGCCAATAAGCTTTACTAACGTATTTTACACATATTCACCTAAATCCCCTCTTGCCTTTGCGGCATTAAAAGATATTAATGTGACTATAGAAGATCATTCCTTTACCGCATTGATTGGTCAAACTGGTTCTGGTAAATCGACATTAGTTCAACATATTAATGGTTTGCTTCGTCAAAGTGAAGGCACCATTGATGTAAATGGGTTTATTCTAGAAGCAGGAAAAAAGAATAAAAAGATTAAAGAATTAAGAAAGAATGTTGGACTTGTCTTTCAATTCCCAGAATATCAATTGTTCGAAGAAACTGTTTTAAAAGATGTCATGTTTGGCCCTAAAAATTTTGGTGTCAATGAAAAAGAAGCTCGCGAAGCCGCGATAGACGCTTTATCTAAAGTATATATTGATAAATCATTATGGGATAAATCTCCTTTTGAATTATCAGGTGGACAAAGAAGAAGAGTAGCTATTGCCGGTATCATTGCCTTACATCCACAAGTTCTAATTCTTGATGAACCTACCGCTGGATTAGATCCTCAAGGTGCTAAAGAGATTATGGACTTATTTAAAATGATTCATAGTAGCGGGACTACTGTAATTATGGTAACTCACGATATGAACAACGTTTTAGAATATTGTAGCAATGTTATTGTTATGAAAGATGGTAGGGCTGTTAAAGTCTCTACACCTATTGAATTATTTAAAGATGATGAGACAATTGCCTCTATTGGATTAGAAGAACCTATGGTCATATCTTTCGCTAAAAAGTTGATTAAGAAGGAAATAAATATCTCTTTAGATGAAGTAAAAAATGAAGCATCATTAGCTTTATTAATTAAGAAGGGTAGGGAAGTATTATGACAAACTTTACTCTTGGAAAATATGTTCCTTACAACTCTCTTATTCATCGTTTAGATGCAAGAGTTAAGTTATTATCAATGGTCATTTTTATGGTGATGATTTTCTTTAAATTTGCTTCTATTCCAATGAATTTTATTGTTTATGGTATCCTCTTTATTTTTATGTATATCATCATGCGTATTGCTCATATACGTTTAATAAGTTTATTTAATCAAATGAAACCTTTATGGATCATGATGTTATTCTTATTTGTCATCAATATCTTGATGCCACAATCTAAAGATGGAAACTTCTTTGAATTATGGAAAGGATTTAAGATTTACTATATTTCCATAATCAATACCCTATACATAGTATTTCGTTTGATTATTATGTTATCGCTGACTTTGGTGTTAACTTCATCAACAAAACCACTAGAATTAACTGGGGCTTTAGAATGGTATATGACCCCTTTAAAAGTTATACATTTCCCAGTTCATGAAATAGCGATGACTATCTCTTTAGCGTTACGATTTATTCCTACATTACTTGAAGAAACAGATCGTATTATGAAGGCTCAATCATCTCGTGGAGTAGACTTTGAACACGGAAAGTTCAAAGAAAAAATAAATGCAGTAATATCTTTAATTGTTCCTTTATTTATCTCTGCATTTCAAAGAAGCGACGAATTAGCTAATGCTATGGAAGCACGTGGCTATGATCCAAGTGCAAAACGTACACGTTATCGAATCAGCAAATGGAAAGTAAAAGATACAATCACTTTACTTATCACTCTTATTTTCCTTGGTGGCACCATTTGTTTGATGGTATTTAACGTAGATTTATATGCACTAATAATGAGTTTATGCGCTTAAAAGGTGTGCTTTCGTATAAAGGAACAAATTTTTTTGGATATCAAATACAAAAAGATAGCACACAAAGAAGCGTGCAAAAAGAGATTCAAGATGTTCTAAAAAGAATATTTAATAGTGAAATAAAAATATTTTCATCAGGTAGAACTGATAGAGGAGTTCATGCAGTAGGACAAGTCATTCATTTTGATATTGAAAAAGAAGTGAATGTAACTAAACTTAAACATAGCATGAATTGTCTATTACCTAGTGACATTCATTTTATTTCCTTAGAAGAAGTTGATGAAACATTTCACGCTCGATTTTCATGCGTGAATAAAGAATATCGTTACGTCATTAATTTAGGAGAATACTCTCCTCTTACTAATGATATTATGTATAATTATTGTTCTTCTTTAGATTTAGAAAAAATCAAAGAAGCGATGAAATTATTTATTGGGAGACATAATTTTATTAATTTTTGTGCTAATGATGATGGCGATTATATAAGAGAAATCTATTCCTTTACTTGTGAAGAAAAAGAAAATATTATTACTTTTAAAATTATAGGTAACGGATTTAGAAGATACATGGTAAGAATGATTATTGGTACTCTTATTGAAGTTGGAAAAAACAAATTGGATATCGATTCATTACGCACATTAATTAATGGGGAAAATTTTTTAAGAGTATCTTTCAAAGCCCCAAGTGAAGGTTTATACTTATATAAGGTGAATTATGAAAAGGAGGGGAAAAGTGAATATGATGACAATTAAACACAATTATCACACTCATACATATAGATGTGATCATGCTGATGGCACAGATGAAGAATATGTTTTAGCTGCTATTGAAAACGGTGTTGAAGAGTTAGGCTTTTCTGATCATATTATGCTTCCTGATCATTCACAAATCGGCATCAGAGGAGAATATGAAGTTTTAGATAATTATATTGAATCAATTAATGCTTTGAAGGAAAAATATAAAGATAAAATTAAAATACATATTGGATTAGAAGCAGAAGCAATGCATTATTATTTCCCTTATTATCGCCATTTACTTGAAAGTGGAAAAGTAGAATATTTAATATGTGGAAACCATTGCGAAGTAGCAGGTAATCGCTTAAAATTCTTTTTTTCAAGTAAGACAACAAAGAAAGATATCAAAAAATATACTTCTTCATTGATAGAGGGGATGAATACAGGATTATTTATTTATGTAGCTCATCCTGATTATTTTATGGGTTCATATAATGAATGGAATCATTTTACAAAAAGGATCTCAAAAAAAATCATTAAGACAGCAATAAAGAAAGATATTCCTCTTGAATTTAATTTTGGAGGAGTAAGGTGCAGAGAAAGATTTTTTAATAAAGAATATCGCCTTCCTTATCCATATGATAAATTTTGGATTTTAGCTAAAAAAATGGGGGCAAAAGTTATTCTTGGATATGATGCTCATAGTCCTCGTGATTTTAATTATGAAGTTAATAAACAAGGATTTGAAATGGTTGAAAAACTTGGATTAAATCCGATAGAAAAATTGGATTTATAACAAATATATTAAAGTTTACAAAAGAAAAAAGCCAAAAAAACCAACTATTTTTAATAAGGGTATTTATATTTTTATGGAAAATATATATATGTTATGATATAATACGTTAGTCTTTCAAAGGAGAATTATTATTTATGGGAAGAGCACACGAAGTTAGAGCTAAAGCAATGGCAGCAACAGCAGCAGCAAGATCATCATTATTCATGAGAGCATCTAAAGAAATTTATATGGCTGCAAAATCTGGTGAACCTGATCCTGCAATGAACCTTGCATTAAGATCCGCGATTGAAAAATGGAAAGGTCAAAATGTCACAAAGGACGTTATTGAAAGAGCAATTCAAAAAGCAAAAGGTGGTTCTGCTGAATCATACACAGCAGGTAGATATGAATTTATGGCACAAAATAATGCATCTCTTATCGTTGACACATTATCAGATAACGCTAATAGAGCTTATGTAGCTGTAAGAACTATAGTCACTAAAAAAGGTGGAAAACAAAGCTCAGTTTTATTCAATTTTACAGAAGCTGGTATCTTAGTCTTCAACGGTACAAATAAAGATGAAATCGAAGAAACATTAATCATGTCAGATATCGATGTTAATTCTGTTGAATTAGACGAAGATGAAATAATTGTTAATGTAGCTCCTTCAGCATTGAATGCTGCCAAAGAAGTATTAGCAAGCACAGGTGTTAATGAATTCTTAACTTGTGAAATTCAAATGGTTCCAAATGATTTTGTTGAATTATCAGGTGAAGATGAAACTAAGTTTAAAGCTATCTTAGAAGCACTTGAAGAATGTGAAGACGTTCAAGCAGTTTGGCATAACGCAAAATTTAATGACTAATTATTTATAAAAGTTAAGGCACGCAAAGTGCTTTTTCTTTTTCTAAAATTTCTTAAAAAATAGGAAGTTTTAGGTGCAAACAAGATAAGTATATTTCATTTTGTACAAGATGATTTTGCACTTATTAATATATATATTAATCTTGTAAGTAAAAAAATCATAAATTTAAAAAATAAAAGTTGAATATATTACTTATTGTTGATACAATTATCTACGGCAATAATTCGCCAATTTGTAGTCCCGGTAAGACAAACAAATCATTAGGAGGAATTAAATATGCAACGTCAAACAACAATTGCAAAAGCCCAAGATATCGAACGTAAATGGTTCGTTATTGATGCAACAGATCTTCCATTAGGTCGTTTAGCATCAGAAATCGCAGTCCGCTTAACAGGTAAAAATAAACCTATTTATACACCAAATGTTGACTGTGGTGATTATATTATCGTCGTAAACGCTGATAAAGTTGGTTTATCAGGTGATAAGATGAACAAGAAAAACTACTACAATGTTTCTCAATATTTAGGTGGTTTAAGAGTCCGTTCTTCAGGTACAATGTTAAAAGAATACCCAGAAGAAATGATTGAAAGAGCAGTTTGGGGTATGCTTCCAAAAGGACGTTTAGGAAGACAAATTTACAAAAAATTATTTGTATATGCTGGTCCTGATCACTTACAAGAAGCTCAAAACCCAGAAAAGCTTACATTAAAGTTCTAGGAGGATAAATACGATGGCAGGAAGAAAAAAAGCTACAAAAGTTCAATATTACGGCACAGGTCGTAGAAAATCCTCAGTTGCACGTGTCTACTTAAGTGAAGGTACAGGTAAAATTACAGTTAACGGAAGAGACGTTAACGAATATATGCCATATGCAACATTAGTTATGGATTTAAAACAACCTTTAGATTTAACAGGTAACACAGAAAAGTTCGATGTTAAAGCAGAAGTTACAGGTGGTGGCTTCACAGGACAAGCAGGTGCAATCCGCTTAGGTATCGCTCGTGCTTTATTAGCAATTACTTCAGATATGAGACCTACTTTAAAAGTTGCTGGTATGTTAACAAGAGACAGCCGCGCAAAAGAAAGAAAGAAGTATGGTTTAAAAGCTGCAAGAAGAGCTCCACAATTTTCAAAACGTTAGTAATAACTATTATGAAAAAATTAATGAAGTATTTAGACTTATTCTTAAGTTTGAATACTTCTTTTTTTATTGCTTCTTTACAATTTCTTTACAATTTCTTTGCTTTTATATAAAGATTAGAAGTTATTATTCAATGTATAATAGTAATTGTAAAGAAAAGAAGGTATGTACATGAGTTTATTTGAAAGTTTATTAGCTCTTCTTGCTGGAATTGGTGTATTCATTACTGGAATGGATTTTATGTCATCTAGTTTAAGAAGAGTTGCTGGTCCTGAATTAAAAAAATTATTAGGAAAAATGACTAATAATCGTTTTGCTGGAATAGGAGTAGGTGCAAGTGTAACTGCGATTATTCAATCCTCCTCAGCAACAACGGTTATGGTTGTGGGTTTTGTTAATGCTGGTGTTATGACTTTAACACAAGCCACTTCCATTATAATGGGCGCAAATATTGGTACTACAGTTACAGGTTTATTAGTATCACTATCATCAATTAATATTTCTTTATATTTATCTGCTTTGGCATTTATTGGAGTTATGATGATGTTTATTAATAAATCGTCAATCAAAAATATAGGTGGCATTATCGCGGGATTAGGCTTACTGTTTATTGGGCTATCATTAATGAGTGATGCTTTTAATGTTGAAGAAGCACGCAATATGTTTACCTCTTTATTTGCCACTATTAATTTTCCTTTATTATTACTATTTTTAGGAATGATTTTTACAGCATTAATGCAATCTTCTAGTGCTATGACTGGATTAATTATTGTTATGGCAGGACAAGGAGTAATGAATTTAGAAGATGCTTTATTCGTGGTTTTGGGTGTCAATATCGGTACCTGTGTCACTGCATTGATTGCGACTATTGGCACTTCTGTAAATGCAAGAAGAACCGGATTAATTCACCTTTTATTCAATGTTGTAGGAACGATCATTTTTACAATATTTATATGGATATTCAAAAATCAAGTAGTATCTTTATTATCTCACATTAACAACATTCAATATGAGATTGCTTTATTCCATCTATTCTTTAATTTAGTGACAACTTGTTTACTACTACCATTTATTAAGCAGCTAGTCAAAATAGCGGAAATATTTATTAAAGATAAAGAAGAAAATAAAGAGAATGTTCTTAAATTTATAGATGAAAGATTATTAAAAACCCCTCCAGTTGCCGTGATGCAAGTGAAAAAAGAAATCGAAAATATGGCTTCTTTAGCAAAACAAAATTTGTCTTTATGTTTTGAGGGAGTATGTGTATATGAACCAAAAAACGAAAAGATAATCACAAAAAATGAAAATCAAATTGACTCTATGAATTCAGAAATTACGAAGTTTTTGATAAAGCTATCACCACTTGTAGATGGAGAAAGTATTAAAACTGTTGGATCTTATTACCACGTTGTTAACGATATAGAACGTATTGGTGATCTTGCAGAAAATTTATTCGATTATGCAACTGAGATGGAAGAAAAAGGTTTAGTTTTCTCAGATGTGGCAATGGTGGAAATAAAAACAATGTATAGTGTAATAATGGAAATGTATGATATCGCTACTAAGACATTTGATACTGATGAAGTGGTTGATTTAAAAAGACTATCAACTTTAGAACAAAAAACTGATGAATTAAAGAAACAATTTTCTATGGCCCACTTCGAGCGTCTATCTCAAACTGGATGCTCTATGGAATTAGGTGGTTATTTCATATCGATTATTTCTAACTTAGAAAGAGTAGGAGACCATTTAGTAAACATTGGTTATTCCATTCAAAATCCAACAGGTAATCAACCACTTGCTTTGAAAATTACTAATGATTAAAATAAAAATGAAAGGAAATAGACTATGAGTAGCGTTATATATTCAGTAGAAGATGACAAAGATATTGCCAAAATTATTAATAAAACTTTATCAAAACAAGGTTATGATGTAGTTAGTTTTTATGATGGAACATCTTTTATTAAGGCATTTGATGAAAATAAACCAGACATGGTATTATTAGACATGATGTTACCTGATCTTTCAGGCGCTCACTTGCTACAATATATAAGAAAGGATAGCGCGAATGACCATATTCCTGTGGTAATTATATCGGCAAATTCATTAGTAACTGACAAGGTTGATGGACTTGATATGGGCGCGGATGATTATATTGCTAAACCATTTGATTTACTTGAACTTATGTCTCGCGTTAACGCTTTGTTTAGAAGATTTAAAAAGTCTTCTTCTTTTGAATATGGTAAATTAGTTTTAAATAGTGAATCTCATATTTGTAAATATGATGGTAAAACTATTTCTTTAACCATTAAAGAATTTGACATTCTAGCTTTGCTTTTAAAAAATAAGGGCAAAGTAGTTTCTCGTGATGAAATTTTATCCTCTATATGGGGAAATGAGGAATTAGAGACACGAACTATCGATATGCATATAAAATCTCTTCGTAAAAAGATTAATGATGAAGGAATAATTGAGACTATTTATGGACTTGGTTATAAGGTAGGGTAATGAAGAAAAGATATATTATATTTAACACTTTGATACTTATTTGTTCTTTGTTTCTGTTTTTGATTGTTTCACTCGTATCTATTACCCAAATTAATAAACGTAATATGGAAGGGGAAATCAAAAACTATCTAAGGATCGTAGAGAATGGATATGATGGAACTAATATGGAGGAAATAGGGGATAATGTATATTCCGCGAATAATAAATTACGTATCACCTTTATTTCTAAAGAAGGAATTGTATTATATGATTCTTCCTCTATTTCTGAACAAAACCATTTATCGCGGCCTGAAATAAGTTCTTTAGGGATTGTTTTTCATCGCTATTCAGAAACGACTGGTAATAGGATGTTTTATGTAGCATCTTATTTAAGTGATTATTCTATATATATAAGAATTGCAATGGAAGAAACATCCATTACTGATGTTTCAAATACCCTTATTATTTCAGGAAGTATATCAATTGTTTTTATCAGTGTAATATCTTTCATTGCCATTTATTTGATGTCGAATAAAGCGGTTGAACCTTTGAAAAAAGAAGTGTCTAAACTAAGTGATATTGTTGGTAATGAGCCTGATTATGAAGGAAATAATATTGAACAACTTTCGTATCAAATAGATAAAGCAAGAGACTTAATCGAAGAGAAAATTGATACCATAGAAAAAGAAAGAAAAAAGATAAATTATATCATCGATAATATTTCTTCGGGATTATTGATCCTAAATGGGGATTTAAAAGTTATTTTAATCAATCAATTCGCTTGTGAAATGATCAAGCAAAATAAAGAGGAAATGATAAATAAAAAAATCTTTGATTTAGCGCTTAATAAAGATATCTATAATGCGGTAGAAAAGTGTGTTAATGAAGATAAAAATTCTTCTATTGGATATATCGATGGTGATAAAGAATATGTAATAAACATATCTTCTTTAAAAGCTTCTTTTGTACGCGTGGAAAATAGATATGGAGTGTCATTATTTATTTTTGATGTCACGGAAGAGAAAAAAGTTGAAAGAATGAAAACAGATTTCTTTGCTAATGCATCGCATGAATTAAAGAGCCCTTTAACCTCAATTATTGGTTATCAACAAATGATAACGCAAAATATAATTGTGGAGCCAGATGAGATTAAAGAAGCAACTGAAAAAACTGTAAAAGAAGCGCAACGAATGAGTTCAATCATCAATGAAATGCTTCAATTATATCGTTTAGAAACAAAGAAAAATGATGAGGTTGTTTCTTGCTCTTTAGTTAAAGCAGTAGATGATATCTTATCTAGTAATTCTTTATTGATCGATCAAAAGAATATTAAAGTTATTAAGATTTATTCTGATTTTGAAACAAAAATTAGTAATTCTGATTTGTATCATATTTTAAGAAATCTAATTGATAACGCGATTAAGTATAATAAAGAAAATGGTAGTATTACCATAAAAATAGACAAAGAAAATAAGTCGTTTTCTATCGAGGATACCGGCATTGGTATCGCTAAAGAGAATCTAGATCGCATTTTTGAACGCTTCTTTAGAGTTGATAAGATTAAATCACAAGAAAATGGTGGTACGGGTTTAGGTCTTGCTATTGTTAAGCATATTTGTATCAACAATAATTTAAAGATTAAGGTGGATTCTACTTTTGGAAAAGGTACAAAATTTACAGTTTCCTTTTCATCATAATTGCTTAATAATTTAGTCCTTTATTATATTAGTTATTGATATGGATTAGTTTTGCTTGATATTTTTAAAAAAATGAAAAAAGTTCTTGCTTTCTAATTCGACATATACTATTATAATAAAGCGTTGGGCCTTTAGCTCAGATGGTTAGAGCGCACCCCTGATAAGGGTGAGGTCGATAGTTCAATTCTATTAAGGCCCACCATTGATAGAATTTTGAGGTTTAGTATGTAATATGCTAAACTTTTTTTGCTCTTGTAATTTACTTTTTCTTTACATTTGTTTTACTGCCTATTGAAGGATTGTAAAGAGATATTTTCTTTATGATAGAGGTGTAAACAAAAGGAGAAAGAAAAAATGAAAATTAAGAATCTAATTTGTTCAATATTAATATTTGGAGCAGCTTTATCTGGAGTGACAGCACTATCAAGTTGTTCTTCAAAAGAAAAAACAATATCTATTTATACTAGAGATACAACAAGTGGTACAAGAGATGGTTTCTTTACAGGAATTGGACTTTCCAAAGCAAAAGAAGATAATACACCTTTAAAGAGTGGATACATTGAAGTAGGATCAAATGGTGATATGATTAACTCTGTTAAAAATGATGTTAATGGTATTGGATATATCTCTTTATCTTCATTAGGTGAAGCAGGTGTTAAAGGTTTAGTTTATGAAGGAGTCGAACCAACAGAAGCAAATGTT